>JBBRZY010000302.1:0-6226 GCA_038252885.1 Anaerolineales bacterium
ATCCTGGCGCTGGGCGTGTCACCCACCTTCGCCCACGACCAGCGGCTGCTGGTGGGCACGAACACCGGGCTATTCGTCTCCAGCGATGGCGGCGAGACCTGGCGCACAGCGGGCGTGCCGCTGTCGACGATCACGGTGACCACGCTGGCCTACTCGGCCAATTACGCCCAAGACAGCCTGGTGCTGGCCGGCACGCTGGAAGACGGCATCATCGCCTCGCCCGACCGGGGCGAGCGTTTTTTTGCCAGGAGCTTTGGGCTGCTCGACGCCTCGGTGCTGGCGCTGGCCTTTTCGCCGGCCTTTGAGCACGATGGCACGGTGTTTGCCGGCACCGAAACGACCTTCTATTACAGCTATAACGGCGGCCTGGCGTGGAAAGAGCTGCCCTTCCCCGAGGAGGCCGCGCCGATCCTCAGCCTGGCCCTGTCGCCTGCCTTTGCCGAAGACCAAACGCTCTACGCCGGCACCGAGCAAGCCGGGCTGCATCGCTCGACCGATGCGGGCCGCACCTGGCAGCGGCTCGACCTGCCGGGCGTGACCGTGAATGCCCTGACGTTTGCGCCGGGCGGGGCGGCGCTGGTCGCGGCCACCGAAACCGGCCTGTATCAGTCGGCCGATGGCGGCGCTAGCTGGAGCCGGCTGCTCGACCTGCCGAACGTGATCGGCCTGGCGCTGTCGCCCGCGCTGAGTGTGGCCGGGGTGGTGAACCAGGGCGTTTGGCTGAGCGCCGACCGGCAGACCTGGCAGCCGCTGCCGGGCCTTTCGGCGCGCACGCTGCTGGGGCTGACGCTGGCCCCGAACTTCGACCGCGACCCGGTGGCCTTTGGTTTCGGCCCGCAAGAGGGGTTGTGGCGCTCGACCGACGGCGGCCAGAACTGGGACAGCCTGGAAGCCAACCTGCCCAGCCTGGACATCGCCGCGCTGGCCCTCTCGCCGGACTTTGCCCAAAACCGAACGGTGGTGGCCGCCGCGCTGGAGGGGGTGTCGGTGAGCGCCGACGCCGGCGAAACCTGGGAGCGCCGGGCTGACCCGCCGGCCAGCCTGTTGGCTTTTTCGCCCAACGGTCGGTTTTTGGTGGTGGCCTTTCCGGCGGCCGGGCTGCGCGTCAGCGTGGACCTGGGCCAAAGCTGGCTGGCGTTTCCGGGGCCGTGGGACCTGGGGGGCACGATCGCGGCGCTGGCGGTCAGCGACGGCGGCCAGTTCTTCGTGGGCTACTTGGAAGGGGTGGGTGAGACGCTGGTGCTGTTTCAGGGCCAGCCCAAGCAGCTCGTGAAGGCGCTGAGCGAGCCTATCGGCAAAAACCCGCTGGTGACCGTGTATGTGCCGGCCGAACCCGCCGACGGGCCGTGGTACGCCGCCTGGGGCCATCAGGTGTGGACCATTCGCTCGCGCAGCGCGGGCGGCGAGCCGGTGGCGGCGAACGTGTTTGACCCGGACGCGCAACCTGAAAGCCTGACCGGGCTGACGGGTGGGGCAGGGCCAGATGGGCCGGTGCTGGTGGCCTGCACGGGCCAGCATGTTTACCTGTCGGCCGACGGGCAGGCGTGGACCGAGGCCTTCGACTTTGGGCAGGACCGGGCGGTGTCGCTGACGCTGTCGCCCAAATTTGCCACTGACCGCACGGCTTATGTGCTGCTGCTGGGCGGGTCGATGTGCCAACTGACGCTCCTCTAACACTTGCCGCATTGCAAAAAGCAGCACTTTTAAGCCAGACGCCGCCTCCTGACCAACAACTATGCGAAATTTACTCTCCCAACGGAGCCAAATGCCATGACTGATGCTTCCGCGCCTTACTGGGTCTTCATCGGCACGTACACCGAAGCCGCCCGCGCCGCCGGCCAGCCGTCCGAGGGCATTTATGTCTACCAGATGGACCCGGCCACTGGCACGCTGACCTACGTTGGGTCGGCCGACCCTGGCCCCAACCCGTCGTTCCTGGCGGTACATCCGTCGGGGCGCTTTCTCTACTCGGTGAGCGAAGTGGCCGAGCGGGGCGGCGGGCTGAGCGCCTTTGCCTTCGACCAGGCGACCGGCAAGCTGACCCTGCTCAACCAGGAGTCGGCGCATGGCACTACGAGCTGCCACATTAGCACCGACGCGGCCGGCAAGTTCGCGCTGGCGGCCAACTATGGCAGCGGCGACGTGCTGGTGCTGCCCATCAACGCTGATGGCACGCTGCGCGCGGCCAGCCAGATTGTGGACCATGCCGCGCTGGTGCCGGGGGCGGTGGCCGGCACGGCGCGCGCGCACTCGATCTTGGTGGACGCCACCCAAAAATATGCCTTGGCCGCCGACCTGGGCCTCGACCGGATCATGATTTACCAGTACGACGGCGTGAACGGCCAGCTGACCCTCAACCCCAACCAGCCGTGGGTGCAGGCAGTGAAGGGGGCCGGCCCGCGCCACTTCGACTTCCACCCGAACGGGCGCTTCGTCTACCTGATCAACGAGCTCAACGGCACGGCGACGGCCTTCGCCTGGGACGCGGCGCAGGGCACGCTGAAGGAACTGCAAACGCTCTCGACGCTGCCGGCCGGCTACAGCGGCGGCAAGTCGTGCGCCGACATGCACGTGTCGCCCGACGGCCGCTTCCTGTACGGCTCGAACCGCGGGCACGACAGCATCGTGATCTACGCGCTCGACCCGGCCACCGGGCTGATGACGCTGGTGGGCCACACCGCCACCCAGGGCCGCACGCCGCGCAACTTCGGCCTGGACCCGACCGGCACGTTTCTGTTCGCCGCCCACCAGGACTCCAACACGATTGTGACCTTCGGGCGCGACACCGCGACCGGCCAGTTGACGCCCACCGGCCAGGTGATCAACCTCCCGTCGCCGGTATGCATCAAGTTCTTGGCCCAAGCCTAGGCCCGGCCGCCGCCGCCAGCTCGCACCCTACAAGATGGGACGCTCGCATGATCAAAATTGCTGAAATTCTGCCCGGAACGCACACGCCGCTGTGGAACCTCATCAAGCAGTGCGGCATTACCCACGTGGTGGGCATGATGGACCTGACGCAGGGCCTGGATGGCGGCGTGGAAGACAAGCCCTGGAGCTACACCTCGCTGCTGCGGCTGAAGAACTCATACGCCAGCGCGGGGCTATCGCTGGATGTGCTGGAAAGCCGCCCGCCGATGGAGCAGATTAAGCTGGCGCTGCCCGACCGTGACGCCCAACTGGAGGCGGTCTGCGACCTGGTGCGCAATATGGGCAAGGTGGGCATCCCGGTCTGGTGCTATGAGTGGATGCCGATCTTCAACTGGATGCGCACTTCGACCACCACGCCCGCGCGCGGCGGCGCTCTGGCCACGGCCTTCGACTATGCGGCCGTGGCGGCCGACCCACCGACCGAATACGGCACGGTGACGGAAGAACAGCTATGGGAGAACCTGGAGTACTTCCTCCGGCGCGTGGTGCCGGTGGCCGAGGCCGCGGGCGTGAAGCTGGCGATGCACCCGGACGACCCGCCGCTCTCGGGCATTCGCGGGCTGGGGCGCATTATGCGCACGGTGGAGAACTTCCAGCGGCTGATCGACACCGTGCCCAGCCCGAACAATGGCGTGACACTGTGCCAGGGCAACTTCACCCTGTTCTCGCCCGATGTGCCGAGCGTCATCCGCAGCTTTGGCCGCCAGAACAAGATTTTCTTTGTGCACCTGCGCGACGTGCGCGGCGTGCCGTCTAAATTCGTCGAGACCTTCCACGACGAGGGCCAGACCGACATGCTGGCCTGCATGCGCGCCTACGCCGAGATCGGCTTCGAAGGCGTGCTGCGCCCCGACCATGTGCCGACCATGGAAGGCGATAGCAACGCCGACCCGGCCTACTCGTCCATCGGGCGCTTGTTTGCCATCGGCTATATCAAGGGCTTGCGCGAGGCCGTCTACGGCAAGGCCGCCGTCGAATAGCGTTCGGGCGGAGCAAGGTGCCGGGCTGCGGCCCGGTCTGGGCGAATGCGCAAGCTGCTGCAATGGGTGCTGCGAGAAGAACTCGACCAGAACGGGTGGTTCCTGTGCCTGGCGATCTTCTGGTCCTCGATTTTTGGCGTTGCCACCTCGTTTAACGTGGCCCTGGCTGTCCGGCTGGGCGCGACCAACACCCAGGTTTCTTGGCTGGCTTCGGGCGGGGCGCTGTTAGGGCGGCTGGTGAGGCCCCTGGCCGGCCGCTTCCTCCAAGCGCGGGCCAACCACCGGCGGTGGGTGCAGTTCGCTCTGCTCATCAGCCGGCTGGCCGGAGGCCACCGCCGCCGGCCGCCCGACCGGAGGCCACTGCGGCTGGAAATTGACCGGCGCGCGCGAATACGATACGATTAATCTGCACTCCGGCCGGCCAGCGTTGGCCCGGCCCGAAATTCTGGTAAGGAGAAGTTAAGTTACCCATGGCAACGTTAGAAATGTCCCCAGTTAAAACCTACGCGCCTTACCGCGTCAGCGTCGAGGAATACCGCCGCTTCCGCGAGCAGGGCTACTTGGTGGTCAAGGGCCTGGTGCCGCTAGACGATGTGGCCGAGATGAATGAGTTTCTCGACGACATGCTGGCTGGTCGCCGCACGGTGGAGGGCGCGCTGGTCATGAAGGGTTTCGGCCAGACGCCGGCCGCGCGTGACGAGTGGCTGCGGGCGCACATGCTTCACCGCCGCTCGCCGATCCACGAGCGCTTCTTGCTGCACCCGCGCACGCTGGATGTGCTCCAGGCGCTGATCGGCCCGGACATCCTGGCGCTGCAATCGATGCTGTTCTTCAAGCAGCCGGGTCAGCAGGGCCAGGGCTATCACCAAGATGCCTACTATCTGCCGACCTTCCCCGACACGCTGTGTGGGGCGTGGCTGGCGCTGACCAAGGCCACGATTGACAACGGCTGCCTGCACTTCGCCAGCGGCTCGCAGAACGAGCCGGTTTACCCCGACCCGCAAGGCACCGGGCTGGCGCTGTCGCAGAACTTCAGCGACCTGGGCACCATTGAGCACCCCAGCGCCACCGACGAGTCGATCAACGGGCTGAGCCGCGTGGTCAAGAAGTACGCTGGTAAGACTCACACGGTGGAGGCCGACCCCGGCGATGTGGTGTTCTTCGGTGGGCATGTGATCCACTGGTCGTACACCAACACTTCTAATACGCCGCGCCGGGCCTACGTGGGCCACTACTGCAACGCGCGCTCGCTGGTGCTGTGGAACCACGGCGAACCGTGGGAAGGCGACTCGGCCAACTACCTGCACATCTTGGCGCGCGGCAGCACGCACATGCCCTATGCCCAGCCGCTGTTCGGCACGCCCTGCGCCGCCAACGCGCCCCAGGCCGACCTGAACGTCGGCCCGCTCCAGCCCATGTCGATGATGGGCATGGACGACGACATGATGGGGCCGATGCCGCACCCCAACGAGCCCGACCCAGACTAACTGGCGCGCAGCGCAGGCGCGAACGCACAACAAAAACGGGCGGCCGGAACTTCCGGCCGCCCGTTGTGATGCTGGGGCAAGTGGCGCAGGGGTTGACCCTAGCCGCAGATTTCGTCCAGGCCGGCCATGAGCACGTCAATGTCATTGGGATTGACAAAGTGCGCGGTGGCAATGCGCATGGCGTTGAAGTGCGGCACCACGCGGGTGTAGACGTTTTTCTTCTCGCGCAGTTGAGTGGCCACCTCGCCGGCGTTGTGGTCTAAGATCTCAAACGACGTCAGACCAGACGACTGCTCGAAGGGCAGGGGCGTCAGCAGCCGCAGGTAGGGGCGCTCCTGGATGCGGGCCTTCAGGTAGTCGCTCAAGATTTCAATGTGCCGATAGACGTTGTCCCAGCCCAACTCGTCGAACCAGTCGAGCGACGCACCCAGGCCGGCCTGGCCGGGCCAGGCGCGGGTGCCGAACTCGAACCGCTGGCCGGTGTGGAAGGGCTCGGCAAAGCCGGTTGCGACGTCCACATTCACAAGCGAGCCCGCGCCGACGTGGGCCGGCGAGAGCAGGTCGAGCTTGTCTTTGCGGCCGTAGAAAAAGCCGGTGCCCTTGGGGCCGCTCAACCACTTGTGGCCGTTGGAGGTGTAGTAGTCGCAGCCGATGTCGCGCACATCGATCTTAATGGCCCCCGAGACTTGCGCGCCGTCGAGCAGGCTGAGCAGGTTGTGCTCCGCCGCCCATTGGCAGATGGCCTTAACCGGCAGGCGGGTGCCCGTTTCGCAGGTGACGAAGCTCATGGCCACCAGCCGGGTGCGGTCAGAGTAGGCTTCGTTCAGGCGC
>JBBRZY010000303.1:0-6196 GCA_038252885.1 Anaerolineales bacterium
GTATTGCTGCGAAGGCTGGGGTTGAGGTTGGGCTGGTTCTGCGCTCACGGCCAAGATTGTAAGAGAAGTAAGGGAAAAAGGGAAGCTAGAGGTCGGTAGTCGGAGGTCAGAGGTCGGAAACAGGCGGCCGGGGCTGGCGGTGGGCCGGGAGAAGCACGCCAGCGCGCAGGGCGGGGTCACCCCCTCGTCGACCTACCACCCAAAACGAGTGTCAGTGGTGCTATTCGCGGCCAAAGGTTTCGCCCAGCCTTCTCCTCACTTTCTCCACATTTCCCATCCCGCGCGTCGATATAATGTCTTATGCGCACCGTCTGGCTTCTCCACAACGCCCGCGCCGGGCGGTCGGCCTATGTGCGCCGGGTCGATGAAGCGGCCGAGGCCCTGGCCAAGCGCGGCGTCACGGTGCGGCTGGTGCGCGACAGTGATCTGACCGGGCTGCGCCAGGCCGCGCGCGAAGCCGTCGCCGCTGGGGCCGACGCGGTGTTGGTGGCGGGCGGCGACGGCACCCTGGGCGCGTTGGCCGGCGAGTTGGCGCACAGCCCGGTGGCTTTTGGCGTGCTGCCGGCCGGCACGGCCAACGTCTGGGCGCAGGCGGCGCGGGTGCCGCGCGCTTCTTTTATGAACCCGCACGCGCTGGCGCACACCGCCCTGCAACTACTCGACGCCCCCGCGCGCCCGACCGACCTGGCCCGCGCCAATGACCAGTGGTTTCTGGCGTGGTCGGGTATGGGGCTAGACGCCACCGCTGTGCAGCAGTTCGAGCGCCAGCGAGAGCGCTCGCGGCAGGTGGGTGGCTTTGTGTATAACGGGCTGTTGACCTTTGGCGTGGCGGCCCGGATGCGCGGGCTCGACCTGCAGCTACAAGTGTCTGGCCCGCTGGGCGCGCAAGAAGCCACCGGCCGCTTTCTCATGGCCACCGTGTGCGGCATTGGCCTGCACGGCGGCGGGCTGTTCCGCTTCACCCAGCGGCTGAGCTTTGACGACGGCCTGATGGACCTGTGGGCCTGGCAGGGCGACGACTTTGGCACGGCCCTGGCCCACGCCGGCCGCGTGCTGCGCGGCGCCCACCACCGCCACCCCGGCGTTGTGCGATTGACAGGGGACCGCTTTGACCTCTATACTCCCCAGCCACAGGCCATCGACATCGACGGCGAACCGCAGCCCATGCCCGTGCAGCGGTTGAGCGTGCAGGTGGTGGCGCGCTGTTTGCGCGTGCTGACGCCCCCGGCGGCCGCCGCGCTTTACACTCAATCTGGGAGTTAATTGTGCCGGCCCTTTCGCTGCTTTCGCTGCGTTCGATCAAACCGCTGCATTATCTGCTCATTGCCCTGCCGGTCGCCATCCTGGGCAGCCTGCTGCATTGGGACCCGCTGCTCAACTTCATCGTTTGCTGCCTGGGCCTGATCCCGCTGGCTGAGCTGATCGGCGAGGCGACCGAGCAATTGGCCGTGTTCACCGGCCCCAAGCTCGGCGGTCTGCTGAACGCCACGCTGGGCAACGCCGCCGAGCTCATTATCACCATTGTCGCCATCCGGGCCGGCCTGTTCGAGCTGGTTAAGGCTTCCATCACCGGCTCGATCATCGGCAACCTGCTGCTGGTCATGGGCGCCAGCGTGCTGCTGGGCGGCCTTAAGAACGGGCCGCAAACTTTCAACCGCGCCCACGCCGCCACCAACAGCACCATGCTGGTGCTGGCGGTGTTGGCCCTGAGCGTGCCGTCAATCTTCAGCCACTCGGCCGCCGGCGTCACCCTGCCGGCGCGTACCATCGAAAACATCTCGCTCGGCGTGGCCGGCGTCATGATTATCCTGTACGTGCTCGGGCTGATCTTCAGTCTGCGCGGCAGCACCGCCCTGGCGCCCGCGCCCGCCGAGGAAGCCACGCCGCACTGGTCGCGCCGCACTTCCATCATCGTGCTGGCGGTCGCCACGGCCGCTGTGGTCTGGCTGAGCGAAATCCTGGTGGAGAGCGTCGAGCCGGTTACCGCCGCGCTCGGCCTGAGTGAGTTCTTCCTGGGCATCATCCTGATCCCCATTGTCGGCAACGTGGCCGAGCACCTGGTGGCGGTCGAGGTCAGCCTCAAGAATAAGATGGACCTCAGCCTCGAGATCGCGTTAGGCTCCAGCCTGCAAATTGCCCTGTTCGTCGCCCCGGTGCTGGTGTTTGTGAGCCTGCTGTTCGGCAAAGAACTCAACCTGGTCTTCAACCAGTTCGAGCTGCTGGCGCTGATCGGCGCGGTGGCCATCTCGGCCCTGGTGGCCTCCGATGGCGAGACCAACTGGCTGGAGGGCGCGCAACTGCTGGGCGTGTATGTCATTCTGGCGGTGGCCTTTTACTTCCTCCCTGGCTGACCGGGGGCCGGCGCGCTGAGTGGCGGCCGCGACGCCCCGGAGCGATTGTCAGCCAAATGTCGGCCTCGGGCCGGGCCGGGTACGTTAAAATCCGCTGTTCTTGCCGCGCGGTCGTCGCCGGCAGTTGACCTTTCATTTCCATCGCCGATCGGCGGTCCGGTGGCCCGCGATTGGACTACACAAGGATACCCCCCGTATGGACTGGCTGACCAACCCGCAGGTTTGGATTGCGCTGCTCACCCTCACCACCCTAGAGGTGGTCCTGGGCATCGACAACGTCATCTTTATCTCAATCCTGGCGGGCAAGCTGCCGGCCGAGCAGCAGGCCCGGGCGCGCCAGGTGGGGTTGGCCCTGGCGCTGGTCACCCGCATTCTGCTGCTGCTTTCCATTAGCTGGATCGTCAAGCTGGAGGACTCGCTCTTGCCGGCGGGCTTCCCGATCGCGCTCAGCGGCCGCGACCTGATTTTGCTGGGCGGCGGCCTGTTTCTGCTGGCCAAGAGCACCCACGAGATTCACGAACGGCTGGAGGGCCACACCGGCCAGGCCGGCAAGCGCGTGGCGGCCTCGTTCACCAGCGTCATCGTGCAGATTATGCTGCTCGACGTGGTCTTCTCGCTCGATTCGGTCATCACCGCGGTCGGCATGGCCGACGAGGTGTGGGTGATGATCGCGGCGGTGATCGTGGCCGTCCTGATCATGCTGGCCTTTGCCACCCGCATTAGCGACTTCGTGAACAACCACCCGACCATCAAGATGCTGGCCCTCAGCTTCCTGCTGCTGATCGGCACCACGCTCATCATTGAAGCGCTGCACTTTCACATCCCCAAGGGCTATGTCTATTTTGCCATGGGCTTCTCGGTGTTGGTGGAACTGCTGAACATCCAGGCCAGCAAGCGCAACCACAACTCTCCGCCGGCGGTGCAACTGCACGAGCCGTATGTCGCCGTCGTCGCCGGGGGCCAGCCGTCGGGCGCGCCCATTGGCCCTGCTGGCCTCACCAGCGCGCCCGGCCGCCCCGCCAGCCTGCCCAGCAAGGCCGCTAGCACTAATAAGAAGAAGAAAGCCAAGCGCTAGGCGCAGCGCGCCGAATCTCAAAGCGCGGGGTAGGTTGCAGCCCACCGGCAACCTACCCCGCGCCTTACTCAGCCCTTCGTCCACCCGTTTACTTTTCCCCCTTCTTTTTGTTTGCACTTTCCGTGTCCACCAACCTTACATAACACATAGCCCGTCCCCGGCTGGACATCCCGCCCGCCGCCCGTTATAATCACGGCCGGTTTAGGAGGCACGGCATGACAATCACTGGCTATCTCTCTGTGGCCCAGATCATTCTCTCGGTCGCCATGATCGCTGCAATCATCTTGCAGTCGAAGGCGGCCGGCTTGGGCGGCCTGTCGGGTGGTGACACCGGCGGCGTCTTTCGCGCCCGGCGCGGTGTGGAACGCACGCTGTTCTTTATCACCATCGGCCTGGCGGTCAGCTTCTTCATCGTCGCAATCACCAACGTCATCTTGAGCTAGCCCGCTTGGAAACCACTGGGCGATTCGCGCGGCCGGTTCTAGGCTGACGCGCCGCGCCTTTTGTCGCCATGCGCCATCTTCGTTGGCAGCTCATCATCGCTATTCTGGGCATGCTGCTGGTCGGCAGCCTGCTGAATGGCAAAACCCCAACCGGCGGCACCATCACGGTTACGGCCGAGCCTGTGCGCGGTGGCGTGTACACCGAGGCGCTGATCGGTCTGCCGCGTCACCTCAACCCCTTACTCGATTACAACAATCCCGTTGACCGCGACATCGACCGCCTGCTGTTCAGCGGTCTGACGCGGTTTGACGCCTACGGCCGGCCCCAGCCGGAACTCGCCAACTGGATTGTCTCGGACGATGAGCTGACCTATACCTTTGTGCTGCGGGCCGACGCCCGCTGGCACGACGGCCAGCCGGTGACCAGCGCCGATGTGGCCTTCACCGTCGGCCTGCTGCAAAACGCCGATTTTCAGGGCGCGCCCGAGTTGTCGCGGCTGTGGCAGGCGCTGAAACTCAAGGTGGTGAACGACCAGGCCTTTGAGGTGACGCTGCCCGAGCCGTTTGCGCCGTTCCTCGACTACACCACCTTCGGCATCTTGCCGCAGCACCTGCTCGGCCAGACGCCTGCCGCCCAATTGGGCGAGGCCGATTTCAACCATGCGCCCGTCGGCTCGGGGCCGTTCCGGTTTGTGGCCTTCACCGGCGAAGACGGCCAGGTGAGCGGTGTGCGCCTATCGGCCTTCGCCGACTACTACGGCGTTGCGCCGCTGCTCAACGATGTGCAGTTCCGCTTTTACCCCGATGTGGGGGCCGCGCTGGACGGCTATGCGGCGGGTGAGGTGCTGGGCATCAGCCGCATCGACGCCGCGCATGTGACCCAGGCGCTGCAAACCGAGCAACTGGGCGTCTATACCAGCCTGCTGCCGGAATACAGCTTGATCTATCTCAATTTGCAGAGCGACCAACTGCCGTTCTTTCAGGACAAGAAGGTGCGCCAGGCGCTGCTGCGCGGCCTCAACCGCTCGGCCATGGTGTACCAACTGCTCAACGGTCAGGCCGTCGTTGCCAACTCACCCGTGCTGCCCGGCTCGTGGGCCTACAACCCGACGCTGCCGCAGGTGAAGTATGACCCCGTGGCCGCCGGCCATCTGCTCGACAGCGCCGGCTGGGTCATCCCGGACGGCACCGCGCCTGGCTCCAGTGGCTACGTGCGCCGCAAGGGCGAGAGCGAGCTGCGCTTCACACTAACGACGCCCAACGATGACCTGCACGTGGCGCTGGCCGAAGCCGCCCGCGACACGTGGGCCCAGTTGGGCGTCATCGTCACGGTCGTGGCGGTGGACCCCAGCGACATCCGCGACCAATACCTCACGCCGCGCCCGCGCGCCTTCGACGCCATCCTGGTGGATTTGAATCTGGCCGGCACGCCCGACCCCGACCCGTACCCGATGTGGCACGAGACGCAGGTGGAGAGCGGCCAGAACTATGGCGGCCTGGCCGACCGCGTGACCAGCGAGTTGTTGGAGCAGGCGCGCATCACCTCCGACCTCGACGCGCGCGCGCGGCTGTACTACTCCTTCCAATCGCGCTTCGCCGACCAGACGCCGGCGCTGCTGCTGTTCTACCCGGTGTACAACTACGCCGTGGACGCCAGCGTGAACGGCGTGCAGGTCGGCCCGCTGATCGAAGCCAGCGACCGGTTGAGCACGCTCGGCCAGTGGTCGGTGATTACCCGCCGCGTCATCGTCGAGCAGCCGCCCACCGAAACGCCGACACCGTAGCGCCACCTGTCGTCTGCCGTAAACAAATCGCGGGCCGGTCAGATGGTTGACCGGCCCGCGCGTTTTAATGTGCTTGGCTCCGTCCCCACTATGCGACTCGTCCGGCCTTGAGTCCCCCTTGACCCGGCCCCGCCATCGCCGCACCTACTCGCCGTACAAGGCCCGGTACTCCTCGTAATACTCGAACGTCGTCGTCACATACCCCTTCGCGTCGGATAGGCGGATGACCTCAACGAACAGGTCGGGGTCGCCTTTGGCCAGGTCGAGCCAGATTTGGGCGTTGCCTGGCCCGGCGTAGTAGCCCGCCAGCATCGCCGCCGGCCCGCCGCCGGTCTGCTGCGCGATGAAGTCTAGATAGTAGGCGCCCATCGGGATCGACACCGCCGGGCGGAAGAGATCGTCATATGTGAAGTCTTGCAGCCCCAACTGCGCGGCCACATCGTCCGCTGTGGACGGGATGAACTGGTTAAGCCCGCGCGCATCGGCCACCGAGTAGGCGTACTTCCAAAAGAAGCTCTCGATCCGCATCTTGGCGTACATGAC
>JBBRZY010000304.1:0-6185 GCA_038252885.1 Anaerolineales bacterium
ACCAGGGCTGCGTGTGGTACGTCAGCCGCCCGGTAGACAAGCCGTGGACCGACCCGGTTTGCATTTCAGCGGAAGCGGTCGCCGGCCAAATCGAGTACCCGACCATGGGCATCCGGTTGGGGAACGAGCTGCATGTCATCTTCTGGACCGACCGCCGCCAACTGTGGCACACCACCCTGACCCTGGCGCTGCCGGCCGAAACGCCGCTGCCCATCCCCGAGCGGCCAACGGCCACGCCCGTGCCGCCGACCCCCACCCGCACGCCGGTGCCCACCACCACCCCCCTGCCCGACTATGGGCCGGCCCCCACTTCGCAGATGGTGACCGGGCCGGGGCTGTTCTCAATTGCGGCGGGCGCGGTGCCGGTGCTGTTGCTGCTCGGCCTGGTGTTGATCGGCCGGCGGCGCGGGCCGGGGCAGCGATGAGCGCGCAATCGCCAGCCCTGGTGGGGCGCGAAACCGTCATTCAACCCCCGCGCGGCTGGTCGGCGCTGAATTTGCGCGAGTTGTGGGAATTCCGCGACCTGCTGTATTTCCTGGTGTGGCGCGAAATCAAGGGCCGCTATCAGCAGATGGCCCTCGGCCCGCTGTGGATCGTCATTCAGCCCGTGCTGAGCATGGTGCTATACACCTGGGTCTTTGGGGTGATCGCGGGCTTGCCGTCAGAGAACCAGCCCTACGCAGTGTTTGCGTATGCCGCGCTGTTGCCGTGGGGCTTCTTTGCCAGCACGGTGGCCAGCGCCTCGAACTGCTTTGTTGAAAACCGCCCCTTGATGAACAAGATCTACTTCCCGCGGCTCCTGGTCCCGATTGCGAACATGGTGTCGGGCCTGGTCGATATGGCCGTTTCGTTCTTGATCTTGGTGGCGATGCTGATCATTTACCACATCCAGCCCGGCTGGGGCGTGCTGCTGCTGCCGGTGCTGCTGCTGATTGCGGGCATGGCGGGCCTGGCGGTGGGGCTGTGGTTCTCAGGGATCGTCGCGCGCTTCCGCGACTTTGGGCAGGTGGCGGGTTACCTGGTCCGGTCGTTGATGTATGCCACACCGGTTGTCTATTCGATCGAAGTGATTGACCCGCGCTGGCGGCAGTTATATCAACTCAATCCGTTGGCGGGGGTCGTCCAGGGCTTTCGCTGGGCGCTGCTGGGCGCGCAAGCACCCGACTGGGGCATGTTGGCGCTGGGGGTGGCCATCGTGCTGCCAGTGCTAATCGGCGGGTTGTATTACTTCCGGCGGACCGAACGGTCCATCGTGGATATCGCCTAGACCGAGGGTCTCGGCCAAGTACCGACACATTCGATGACTCCGATCATTCAGATTAGTTCGCTCGGCAAGCGCTATCGTATCGGCCAGGAAGAGCGGCGGGCGGAGACGTTGCGCGAAGTGGTGGGGGCCATGGTGCGCAGTCCCTTCCGGTATCTGCGGCAGATGACTCGCCCGCCGACCGAGGCCGAAACGCTGTGGGCGCTGCGCAACTTGAGCGCCGACATCCAGCAAGGCGAGGCGGTCGGCATTGTGGGCCGCAACGGCAGCGGCAAAAGCACGTTTCTCAAGCTGCTGTCACGCATCACCGAGCCGACCGAAGGGCGGGCCGTGATCCGTGGGCGGGTGGGGTCGCTGCTAGAAGTGGGCACCGGCTTTCACCCCGAACTGACCGGCCGTGAGAACGTCTTCTTGAACGGCACGATCCTGGGGATGTCGCGGCGCGAGATCGAGCGCAAGTTCGACGAGATTGTGGCCTTCTCGGAGGTTGAGCGCTTTATTGATACGCCCGTCAAACGCTACAGCAGCGGCATGTACGTGCGGCTGGCGTTCTCGGTCGCGGCGCACCTGGACTCGGAAATCCTGATCTTGGACGAAGTGCTGTCGGTGGGCGACGCCGCCTTCCGGAAAAAGAGCCAAGACAAAATGGCCAACGTGGTCCGGGCCGGCCGCTCAGTGCTGTTCGTGAGTCACAATCTCAATGCCATGCAGATCCTGTGTCCGCGCGCCATTTGGCTCGACAAAGGCGTGGTGAAACAGGAAGGTGCCTCGGAAGATATTGTGACCGCCTATCACGATTTTCTGGCCCGCGAGTCACCCGATGCGAGTATCGCCAGCAGTTGGGATGGCGCTTTCTCTATTCGCAAAGTCGTGGTGCGTGACGACACCGGTCTCCCGGCCCAGGCCTTGCAACCCGGCCGCCCGGTAACCGTTGAAGTTCACTACACGGCGCATCAACCGTTGGTGCAGCCCTATATCTGGCTGGCGGTCGCGGGCCATACCGGCACGCTGTTCAGCGCCAGCATGCTCCTGGATGGCGACCGGCCGCAGGTGCTCGACGGCGAGGGCATACTGCGCTGCACTTTTCAGACGCTTCCGCTCATGCCGCACCAGCAGTTCAGCATTGTCCTGGGCATTTTTGAAAAGGACGGTTATACCTCGGTCGTTCCACGCACTGAACTAGCCACCTTCAGCACCATCGGTGAACCATCCGAGTTAGGCTACCCCGGCCTCATCGCTCAGCGCGCTATTCGGTTAACCGCGTCGGTCGTGGTGCCATACCATTGGGACCTGCCGGGCGTTGGGCCGGGTAAAACGCATGGGGCCTGGGTTGAAGCGCGCGCAAACCACCTGCCCAAACAATCTTAGGACAACCAGGGCTATATTCCGAATAATTGTGAAGCCCCGGCAGCGCTCAAAATCCATTGGGCTGTCAGTCGCCTAGTACCTGGCAGCCGCCTGTTCCGCCCAGCCGCAAAGCTGCTCGACTCTGTGTTCGTCCCAGGGGCCGGCCGGGTAAATTGGCCCACATCACACGCAACCTTGCCTGCACCTATGCCCATCTCAAGCTTACCGCCTGCCACGTCTGACACTAACGCCCCCCAGCAAAAGCAATTGCGCGCCATCGCTTTGGTGGTGCTAGACTTTGACGGGGTGATGACTGATAATCGCGTGCTGGTCGACGAAAGTGGCCGCGAAGCTGTCTGGTGCCATCGCGGGGATGGCTGGGGCATCGCCCGCCTGCGCGAGGCAGGGCTGACGGTTGTGGTTATCTCAACAGAAACGAACCCGGTCGTTACCGCCCGCTGCCGCAAACTGGGCATTCGCGCCATTCAGGGCCAAGCGGATAAGCAGGCGGCCTTAATCAGGCTGGCCTCCGAGCTTGGGCTTGACGCCGCCCAGGTCGCTTATCTGGGCAACGATGTCAACGATTTAACCTGTCTCCAGTGGGTGGGCCTGCCGCTAGCGGTCGCCGACGCCGAGCCGCCAGTGCTGGCGCTGGCGCAGCGCATCACTACCAAGAACGGTGGTTATGGCGCCGTGCGCGAGGTCGCCGATTGGCTGCTGGCAGCCCGCCCTCAATCCCCACCCCCTACTATGTCTTTCCCTAAGGAACTGCCTCATGGATAACTCTCCCCTGCAACCTATTCGCATTGGTGACCGCCTGGTTGGACCCGGCCAACCCGTGTTTGTCGTGGCCGAAATCGGCATTAACCACAACGGAAGTTTGGACCTGGCCAAGCAATTGATCGAGGCCGCCCAAAGCGCCGGCTGCGATGCCGTCAAGTTTCAAAAGCGCACCATCGAGGTGGTCTACTCGGCCGAAGAGTTGGCGCGCCCCCGCGAGAGTCCCTTTGGCACTACCAACAGCCAGTTGAAGTACGGCCTGGAGTTTGGGGCCGACCACTACGCAGAGATTGACCGCTTCTGCCAAGCGCGCGGCATGCCCTGGTTTGCCTCCTGTTGGGATGAAGCCTCCGTCGATTTCATGGAAGCTTTTGCGCCCGCCTGCTACAAAATCGCCTCCGCCAGCCTGACCGACGATCACCTCCTGCGCCATCACCGGCAGTATGGTCGCCCCTTGCTGGTCTCGACCGGCATGAGCACGCTGGAGCAAGTCGACCATGCGGTTGAAGTCTTGGGTAAAGCAGACCTGCTGCTGATGCACACTACCAGCACCTACCCGTCGCAAATACACGAGCTCAATCTCAAGGTCATCCCCGCACTGGCAGAACGCTACCACGTGCCGGTCGGCTACTCGGGCCATGAAGTCGGTCTGTATACTTCTCTGGCGGCCGCCATGCTCGGGGCCTGCGTGCTCGAACGCCACATCACCCTGGACCGCGCCTTGTGGGGCAGCGACCAGGCCGCCTCGGTCGAGCCCCAGGGTTTTACGCGCCTGGTGAAGGACCTCCGGGCGGTCGAAGCGGCTTTGGGCGACGGCGTCAAGCACGTGTTTGACAGTGAATTGCCGGTCATGGCCAAATTGCGCCGGGTAGGCTAACCCGGACCGCTAGGAGCCAACGTCCTAATGTCTCTAACGAGCAAGATCAAACGCTATGTCCAATCCATGCTAACTAAAAAAACAGTCGTCGTCCTGCTTAACGATTCGCGCGACCAGGAAAGTTTTGGCTCGCAAGTGTTGGCCGATACCCTGGTAGAGATTATTTCGCAGTACGTGCCGAACCCTGAATTTCGGTCGATCCCCTCGCACTGGCTAATTGATCACCCGGCCGGCAGCCTGCCCTTTATCAAGGGGACCGACTCCTACGTCCCGGCGGCAGTTTGGCCCGAAGTCGCCGACCAATTTGAAACTGTGGCCGAAGAGTGGCTGAACGGACGCGGCGGGCCGGGCGCCCAAGATTACCTGGCGAAGATGCAAGGCGCCGACCTGGTCGCCCTGAACGGCGAAGGCAGCATTTATCGTTCCAATGGCAGCGCCATCCGCGAGTTGTTCTTGTTGTGGTTGGCCAAAATCCGCCTGGGCCTGCCCACCGTCTTCGTCAACGGCACCGTCCACCTGACCGATATCATGCCGGTGCTGCCGGCCATGGTGCGCAAAGCCTTTTCGGTGGCTGACGCGGTTGCGGTCCGCGAGCCGTTTTCGCACCGCAATGTGCAGGCCTATGCGCCCCAGGTGTCGGCCCGCATGATCCCCGATGCGGCCTGGATCATGCAGCGCGAAGTCGAGTCGGCGCTGCGCCTTTCGCCCGAGTTGGAAAATCCGCCGGCCGGCGGCTACTTTATCTTTGACCCGGGCGGCATGCTCCGCGACCATCGCTTTCCGGGGCGGTCGGCGCTGGGCGATCTGCTGCACGCGCTGAGCGCCCTCAACTTGCAGCCGGTCGTCATCGTCAAGCAGGCCCCGTATGATGACTTCTTGTTTGACCTGGCCCGCAGCGCCAATGCGCCGGTCTTTGGCAAAGGCCATAGTTATTTGCAGCTCATGGCGCTGCAAGCCAAGGCGGCCTTTCAGGTTTCCAGCCGCTACCACGACTTCATCTTAGGCTCAATTATGGGCTGCCCCACCGTGGCGCTGGCCTCCGGCTCGCACAAGGTCCACGGTGCGTGCGAGTTAATGGGCGGGGCGGTCGGAAGGCCCTTTGACGGGACTGACTTGCGCACCTGCACCCCCGAGATTGTGGCCCAGGCGCAAGGCTACCTGACCGCCGGGGCGGCGCTGCGCCAGCAATTGGCCGCGCGATCAGCGCAGTTGGCCACCGACGCGCTGGCCGTGGGTGAGTTGGTGCGCGGGGTGCTCGGCGTTCCGAAGGCCACGGGCGGGTAGGCGGCCCATGAAGCTCTTAATCGTCGGTCTTGGCTCGGTCGGCCAGCGGCATGTGCGCAACCTGCGCCGGCTGCTGGGCGACTCGGTCGACTTGCTGGCTTACCGGACGCGCGGGCTAACCCAGGTGTTGACCGACACCCAGCAGGTGGCCGCCCCCGCTGGCCTGCACGAGCAGTATGGCCTGCGGGTGTTTACCGACTTGGAGGCCGCCCTGGCCGAGCAGCCCACGGCGGCCTTCATATGCAACCCAAACAACCTGCACATCGCCACTGCCCTCACGGTTGCGCAGGCGGGCTGTCATCTGTTTATTGAAAAGCCGCTGGCGCACAACCTGGACGGCGTGTCCGAGCTCATCGCGTTGGTCGAGCGCCAAAACTTGACGGCGCTGGTGGCCTTTCAATTGCGCTTTCACCCGGTCCTGCGGCTGGCGGCCGACCTGCTGCGCGCGGGCCGGTTGGGGCGTGTGCTGGCGGTGCGCGCCGAAAACGGTGAGTACATGCCCGGCTGGCACCCCTACGAGGACTATCGCCAAACGTATGCCGCCAAGGTCGACGGCGGCGGCGGCGTGGTGCTGACCCAGAGCCACGAACTAGACTACCTCTATTGGCTGTTCGGCCGGCCGCAGCGGGTGAT
>JBBRZY010000305.1:0-6178 GCA_038252885.1 Anaerolineales bacterium
AGCCAGTCGCTCAGGGTGCTGCGGCCGATGATCTGCACGGTGGTGTTGGGCGAGAGGTTGCCGATGACGGCCCCCGCCGTGCCGGCCAGCGCCCGCACGCGCAAGAAGCCCGCGTCGGCCACCACGCGCCCATCCACCCCGGCCGCGGCGGTGCTGTTGAGGTTGGGCAGTAAGGTCGGCGCGAGTCCGCCGCTGGGCGTGAAGGTTGGGTAGCGGTCGGGCGTCGCGGTCGGCGGGAACTCCGGCGAGGGCGTGGCGGTCCACTCCGGCGGCAGCGTAGGGAAGACGACGGGCTGCGTGGCGCTGGGGATGGTCTCCGGCGTGACCAACGCGAGGGCGGTGGCGGGCGGCTCAGCGGTGCCGGCGGGGCGCAGCGCGGCGGGCACCAGGGCCGGGTTCAGAAAGAGGGCGGCCACCACCACCACCACGCCGGCGGTCGCCAGGTAGAGCAAGGCCGTAAATATGTCGAGCAGGGAGCGTCGGGGAGCCATATCCAGAAAGTTAGGCCAGGATTCCAGCCGAAATCAGGCGCGTCTACTTCTGTTGCAAAGTATAGGCCACGGATTCAGGTATGACAAGGGTTAGAGTAGACATAATGGCCTACGACTTGACCCAATCGCCCAGCAGGTGGACGTACAGGCTGGGCGGCAGCAGGCGCTCGAACAGCGCGCTCAGGTGGTAAAGCGGCGCGTTGAAGGCCGTGTAGGTCGGGTCGGACAGGGCGCGCAGGTCGGCGATGGTGAAGCCGGTAGCGGCGGCTAGGTGGCGCAGGCGCGGCAGGGTGTTGGCCTGGTAGCGCACGCGGAAGGTGTCGGCCTCGGCGCGGCCGTACAGGCGCGGCACCAGCACGCGCTGCACCGCCGGGAAGGCCCAGCTAAAGCGGTTGGCCAACAGCAGCGGGTGGTTGGCGTTGGGTGTGAGGAACAAAAAGCGCCCGCCGGGGGCCAGCACCCGCGCCACTTCGCGCAGCAGCGTGGCCGGATCGCTAACGTGCTCCAACACCCATAGGCCCAGCACCACGTCAAAGCGCCCGGCGGCGAACGGCAGCGCCTGGCCCAGCCCACACACGCGCGGCAGGGCGGTGCGGTGCTCACGCAGCGAGGCCAGGTCGGGGTCGAGGCCGACCGGCAGGCGCACCGCGCGCCAGAAAAGCTCCATCACGCCGCCGCGCCCGCAGCCCAGGTCGAGCACGCGCGCGGCGGGGGTGAGCGTGCGGCGCACCAGCGCCTCGAAGACGTCGCCGCTGGGCTGCCAGCCGGGGCGCTGGCGGCGGTAGCGGGCGCGGTAAGCGTTCTGCCGGTCGAGGGGCAGCATGGGTTAGGGCTGGGCCTGCATATAGGCCAGCAGGTCGCCCAACTCGGGGGCGTCGATGGCCGGGCCCATGTTGTGAAAGCCCTGGCTGAAGAGCGTGTCGCGCAGCGTGGCCGACGAGCCGTCGTGGAAGTAAGGCGCGGTGGCCCACACGCCGGCCAGCGCGGGCGTGTCGAAGCGCGGCAGCGGCCCGGTCTGGTGGCGCTCTAACGCCGCGTCGCCGATGGCGCTGGTGTGAGTCTGCTGGTCGGTCAGGTCTGGCCCGCGGTGGCAGGCGGCGCAGCCCCAGCGCGCGAAGGAGCGTTCGCCGCGCGCCAGCGTCTCGGCGTCGGCCGGGTAGGGCGAGGGCGGCGGCGTGAGCGTGGTCTGGTAGGCGGCCAGCGCGTCGAGGGCTGGCGAGCGGCCGGCGTTGGCTAGGCCAAGGCTGGGGTGCAAATCGCCGGCCAGCAGCCCGGCCCCGCCCTGAATGACGCGGATGGTCAGCTCAGTGTCTTGCAGTTCGTTCAAGTCGCCGTTCCAGTGCAGCGGCAGCGTGATGGCCGCGCCGAACAGGGCGGGCGTGTTGCGCGGCCCGTCGGGGAAGCCCAGCCAGGTGCGGCCGTCTGCGCCGCCGTCGAGGTGGCAGGTGGCGCATGACAGCCAGTTGCCGGCCGACAGCGGTGGGCGCGCGCTGTTGAACAGGCGCTTGCCCGTCAGCACATCTTTGGGCAGCGGCAGGGTGGTCAGCGGCACGGTCTGCACGCGGGTGAGCGTGCCGGTGTCGAACACGTCCAGCGTGCCGTCGAGGACGTTGTTCACATACAGCCGTAAACCATCAGCGCTGAGCGCCAGGCCCCGCGGGTTGTGGCCGGTGTCCAGCCGCGCCAGGGTCGCGCCGGTCGCGGCATCGAGCACGCTCACGTCGTCGCTGCCGGCGTTGGCGACGTACAGGCGCGAACCGTCAGGGCTGAGCGCGGCGGCGAAGGGCAGGTTGACGGCCTGCTCGCCGGTCGAGAGCACCAGCGGCGCAGCGGGCGTGTGCGTGTCAAGCGCCAGCACACCGACGACCGGCTGCACCACGTTGTCGTAGGCCAGGTCGCGCCGGTCGGCGAACGAGTAGGTCTGGGGCAGGTAGGCGCGCGCACCATCGGGGCTGAGCGCGATGAACTGCGCCAGGTTGGCCTGCGGCGCGGCGGCGGGGATGGTCTGCACCGTGAGGCTGTCGGTATCAATCACGCTGACCGTGCCGGAGTACAGGTGCGTGATGTACAACTGCGTTTGGTCGGCGGTGAGCGCCAGGCCGGTGGGGAACGGCGCCACCGGCACGGCGGCGCTGACGGTCAGCGTGGCTAAATCCAATACCACCACCTGCGGCGCGCCGGCCAGGCTGACGTAGGCGCGGCGGCTGCCGGCCACCACCCCGTAGGGCAGCGCCCCCACGGCGACCTCAGCGACGACCTTCCCCTGAGTTGTATCGATCACCGTCAGCGTGCCGGCGCCGTGGTTGGCGACCAGCAGCCTTAAACCATCCGGCGTGAAGCTGAGGGTGCGCGGGTCCGCGCCGGTGGCGATCTCGGCCTGCACTGTCAGCGGGTCGAGCAGGAGGAGGGTGACGCTGCCCGAGTCGGGGTTGACGGCGGCCAGGCGGAGGCCGGTGGGGTCAACGGCCACTGCGCCGGCGCTGACCGGCCCGGCCAGCGGGGGGGCGGGCCGGGTCGGCGGCGGGGCGGCCTGGCACGCGGCCAGCAGCGCGAACACCAGCGCCAACATGAGACGCTGCGCCGGAAATAAATCAAAAAGACCGTATTTATGCGGATGGGCAGACATAACGTCGACAACCGATAACGATAACTTTATGTTCCTTTAACCATGCGCCGCTACAATGCAGCCATGTTAGAAACTCTGTACGCACCCAATCTCACACAGAAGGGAGACACAAGCTGGATGAATCTGAACGATTGTCCGTATTGTAACCTGCCAGGTTTGGTCACCACGATCAAGCCTGTTGGTAGCGGCCTGGAAGTCCTGGGCAAGTGTACCATTTGCGGTTACAGCTACGACAGCGATTACAGCCCCACGGAGCGGAACGATGATCTGCTGGGCGAGTATTCTCAATCGCTGGAAAACGTAACGGCCGACTGAGGTCGGCCGCTCTTCCTACTCATCAGAACCCGGCCCGGTGTGGCCGGGTTTTTTGTTTACGCGGCGAGCGCCATTGTCATTTCGAACCCGCCACAGGTCGCTGGCTCTCACGCTACCCATTGGCGGGTGAGATTTCTCACCCGCGGTCCGCCACAGAGCGGGCGACCCAGCGTTGGTTGTAGATGTTGGCAAAGGCCGGGCCGTAGGCTTGCATGGGAACCTCGTTGACCCGCTCGGCAGCGTGGTTGGTGATGGAAGCAGTGTACAAGCAAAACCTGCGCGTGAGGGCGGGGGACAAACCCAATTTCCAGTCGCCGGCGCGGGCGTTCCTGGGCCGGCGACTGGAAATTTGCAGCTTTAGTTCGACCGGGCGTAAGGCGGTATGTCAGACGCGCCCACCTGACCCTGCGCCGCTTGTTCGGCGGTTGTGCTTAACGGGCCGATCAGTCGCCCGGCGCCAGCAACGCGTGCAGGCGCTCGCGCTCGTCAACGCCGAGCAGCGCGATGTCTGGGCCGACGGCGGGTGGGTGCGCGAGCGAGGCTTCGAAGACATCAAGGAGATGCGGCGGGCTGTCATCGGCGGCGACCCGGTTGAGCGAGAACGCGCCGCAGGCCGCGCAGTGGTGGACAAGCATGAGCTCGCCCGCCGCCTGGGCGGACGCATATTTTTTGTGGGCGCGCTTGAACAACAGGCCGACCGGGCGCATGGGCGCTTTGCAGGCGCACAGCCGATCGCCGGCCGCCAGCAGGTCGACGTGCTTGGACCACAGGCAGTAGGGACAGTGGTTGCGATGGTGCACGCCGGAGCGCAGCGGCTCGGCGGAGACGCGCAGCCGGCAGTGACAGCAGTCGAAGTCGCCGAACTGGGCCTGGCGCTGCGCGGCGCGGCCAGGATGCTTGGCGGCTTTAAAGGCATGTTTCGATTGAGCGCGGCCGTGTTCGGCGCGCCGCAGTGACTCGTATAGGTCCATGATGGGGGTCTCGAACGCGCCCGGCCCAGAGGCGGGGCGCGCCAGTCAGCGCGAATACGATCCGCCGGCTGCGCCCGCCGGCATAGGCGCTCAAGACAGGGAGGAAGTTTGACATGAGGGGGTTCTCCTTTCAGGAAGAAAAACTTGGCCCGCGGCTGGGCGAATAAAACCGCCAGCCTTAAGGTTTAGTCGCTTTCGCTGCGCAAGCGCTGATAGCTTTGGTAGCGGCGCGGGCTGATAGCGCCCGACAGGACGGCCTGGCGAATGGCGCAGCCGGGTTCTTCATCGTGGCGGCAGTCGAGGCCGAATTTGCAGCGGCCGACGAGCGGGCGCATTTCGGGAAAGAAGAGCGCCAGGTCGGCCGGGTCAATGTCCCACAGGCCGAACTCGCGCGTGCCGGGCGTGTCTATGACGCCGCCGGCGGGTTGGCCGGCCAGCGGGCAGAGCTGCACCTGGGTGGTGGTGTGGCGGCCTTTGCCGGTCGCCGCGCTGACCGCCGAGACGCGCAGGCCGAGGCCCGGTTCCAAGGCGTTGAGCAGCGAGGTCTTGCCCACCCCCGATTTGCCTAGCAGCAGCGTCACCCGGCCGCCCAGCGCGGCGCGCAAGTCGTCTAGGCCGGCGCTGGTTTGGGCGCTGGTTTCGAACACGCGGTAGCCCAGCCGCCGGTACTCGTCTAGGGCCGAGCGCAGCGCGTCGGCGGCTGCGGTGGCGGCCGGGGCTAAGTCGGCCTTGGTGACGAGGATGAGCGCGGGCAGGTCCAGTGCGCCGGCGACGGCCAGGTAGCGGTCGAGCAGGTTCCACTTAGGGGCCGGGTTGGCGGCGGCGAACACCGGCGCCACCTGGTCTACGTTGGCCGCGATGACTTGCTCGAAGGTGTGCGCGCCCGGGCGCGAGGGCACGCCGCGGCGCGCCAGTTGGTTGCGGCGCGGGAGCACGGCGACGGCGCAGCTAAGCGTTTGGTCACCGGTTTGCACGCCATACGCGCCGGTGGTCTTGCTGATAATCAATCCCTGGCGGTTGGTCAGGGTCGGGGAAGTGTCCATGGTTTGTGCTTGATCCTTAAACGCAGCGAGCCAGCCCGGTGTGAATCCCGTGGCTGGCTCGAAAGTGCTGAGCGGCGACCCGCGCAGGCAGACGGCGTGGGCCGCCGGGCGAGTCACATAGGACTGCCCGACGCCGTGAAACGCTGGCCGCACCGCCCACATGAGTAGGGCGCGGCGATCGTTTCAGCCGGCTGTGCTGTTACGAATCAAAAGGGCCACGGGTAGCAGGAACGCACCCGTGGCCCCGGAGGACCAAGCTGAAGTGGCGCCGCAGCAATTAGCCGGCGTCACCTTTCAGTCGGAGGCGCGTCCATGCAACCTGATGAGCAGGCGCCGCAGTTTCTTTAGCCATGAACTTGTCTCCTTTCGTGTGAGATAAAAGCCGAATACGAGCGAAGTTTAGCACGGGCTGGGCCGGCGAGTCAAGCGGGAATTGCAACCAATGGCTTTGGCAGCGCACCGGCGCGGGGTACGCCGAGAAAACTATTCCGGCTCTACCGTAGTTGACGGGATTATTGTCCAACGGCGACTGTGGCATGAAAAATGTGCCTATCGCGTCCAGGCTTACGTTAAGTGCGCGGCGCCTTTCCCGTTGAAGCCGGTAGAGCCCGAAGTTTTCAAGCGCTAACCTGACACGCCGCTGCGCAAAATAGTTCTGTCTGTCGCAGCCGTGTGCCAGTGCCAACGAAAAAAGCAGGGTGGATGGCGGGGGAGCCCCCCCACCACCCGACA
>JBBRZY010000306.1:0-6164 GCA_038252885.1 Anaerolineales bacterium
CAGAAACGTGGGGGCGGCCCACGTTTCCAGTCGATCCATATCCGTAGTCTAACGATCAAATTCTAGCACTTTGCCACCGTTTGTGCAAGGGCGGCCGTTTTAGGGGAGCATTTCAGTCTGGAGGCCAATTTTGTAAAAGGCTCGATGGCGGTAACGTCGAGATAGATTCTCACCGCAAGAGGAGGTTGTGAAAGGTCGTATCTGACCGAAGGAAATTTTTACCAGGGGTAGGTGGGCTTGCCCACCTACCCCTGGTAAAAATCTCTGGCTGGCCCAAAAGGGCAGCGGCCCGAATGAGCGTGTAAACCCACTGGCGGCAGGGATAGGCGCGCCGGTCAGTCAATCACCCGGGCGGCGAGGCGCGCTGACGAGGGCGCGGTTTAGCCTGACCCAGGGCCTAGCACTGACCGCGCCGGGCCGGAGGTTTTTGCCCCAATCAGTCAAACACCCGGGCGGCGAGGCCCGCTGGTGAGCGGGCGGAGGAGGGCGACCCCAGTGCCAACGCTAGTGACTGCGAGGCCCTACAGTCCGGAGTTCTTAGCCCCCAAACTGAAATATCCCCCATAAGGCTTTGGACAGCGCCGCCCGAGCTATCGGATTGGCTGGCGCGGCCGGCCGAAGGGCAGCGTGGGCCGGTTAGGACCGGCAGTTCTTGCGCCAGCGAAAACCAAGCGATTTGGGGCAAAGGGTCCGTAGCCGGCAGCGCAGGCGGTCGGGCAGGCACCAGTTCCGGCGCAGCGACGGCTAAATTGCCCAGCCGTCGTAGTTATGCTACCCTGGCGTTCGGGGCCGCCTTGGGGCGCGGCCCACACCCGGATAACCTTGTCGTTCGTCGTCAGGTGGGCAGGAAGCCACCCATAACTAGGGTTGCTCTGCGCCTTACGCGGGCGGGATGGCGGCCGGCGATGCGCGCCTTCCATTTGAGCGCAGCCAGCACGCAGCCCCGGTGTCAGGCCTATCCCCCACCACAGGAGCAGCGAATGCACATAATTAACCGATGGGTCCGAACCGTGATAGCGGCGGCCTTTTTATTCGGCGGGCTGGCCCCCGTCTCAGCCCCGGCGTTGGCCAACGCCGGCGAGCCGCCCGTTCAACCGTTGGCCCCGACCGGTGGCTCGCCGGGCTACATTAATCCCCCCGCCAGCTGCGGCGCTGACCAAGGCATCTATTCCACCTATCCGAACGTCGTCATTCCCAATCCTGGCCTGGTCACCTCCACCGTCAGCGTTGGACTGGCCGGCGTCTATGTCTGGGAAGTGCGGGTATACACGAATATTACCCATACCCGCAGTGCCGACCTCGACATCGCCCTGGTTTCGCCGGCCGGAACCCGTGTGACCCTGACGACCGATAACGGCGGCACCAACAAGAATGTGTTCGCGGGCACCCTGTGGTCTGACACGGCGGGCTATAGTAGCAACCCCGGCCCAGTGACCTTGAAGACCTTTAGCGATAACGCCGTGGCGAACTATCTATCACCGGAAGAGCCACTGAGCGCCTTCATGGGGGAGAATCCGGTTGGCGTCTGGACGCTGGAAGTGCAGGATGACTTGGGATCGGAAGCGGGTGTGCTGCTCAATTGGGAATTGGACGTGACCGCGCTGGCTGCCGTGCCGACGGCCCTTAAGTCGGTGGCGGCCCATGTTTATGACCTGCCGATCCCTGACGACGGCACGCCACTGCTGGTGCCGTTTGCCATGCCCGCCCCGCTCGGTCGGTCCGACCGGATTGAACTCATCACCCAAATCGAACATCCCAAGGCCAACGACCTCGAGCTGGTCCTCCTCGACCCTGAAGACAATAACGACGTCACGCTGGCGTATCATGAAGGCGGCGCCAACGGCAACGTCTTCAATGGCGCACGCTGGTCCGACCGGGCCGGCGCGACGAATGCGCCCGGCGCCGTGACCGACAATACCTTCCTCACCGGCACAGTAGAATCCCCGCTGGCCCCGCAAGAGCCGCTGCGCGCTGCAGCGCGGTTCTATGAAACCGACTTGTGGACGCTATCGCTAATCGACGGCCTCAACAATCTTCAAACGGGCCGGCTATTGGGACTAACGGCGGAGGTTACCAGCTATGCGTGCGGGCCAGATTTGCACTTAGAAGGTTACGGCGTCTATTACTCGCGCCTGGGTAGTGCGATCGTCGAAGACGTGCAGGTTTTCAATCAAGGCCTAACCACCACCGCACCGGTCTACCTGACAGTGACGCTGCCCATTAGCGGGTCGTTCCTCAGCACCAGCGCTCCGGGGTGGGCCTGCACCAGTCCAAACGTGGGCACCATGGGCGGCAGCGTGCTCTGCAATCGGCCCGGCTTATCAATGAACACCGGCGCTACGCTGACTTTGCAGCTCAGCTCACCCGCTGCGCCGCAAGCGCTGGGAACTTTTCATGCGCTGGCCAGTACGGTTGGCAACAACGGCGTGGCTGATTGCGAATGTGATGAGGTGTTTGCGGTGGCCGTGTCGGCCAACAAGAATCCGTGGGACGTTTACGATGCTAAATTGGATCTCGACAACGATCCGATTGACAGCGGAAGCGTCGATGACGGCGGCCAAGATGCCTTCGATGGCTTCGGCTATCTGCGTCTGGCGATCTTCAACGCGGGCGGCAGCCTGCTGTTCGATACGGTTGGCGACCCGGTGGTCGGGTTCGGCCTAACCTACGCGCCCGGCCATCGCTGGGACACAACCGCGGTCGTCTTGGTCGATTCGATCCAGGTGGCCCGCAGCTTGTATGCGCCCGCCAATACCAACTGGCTGCGCTACACGGATACTTTTACTAACGTGAGCGGCGCGAGCCGGACGGTGTGGGTCGGGTGGGGGGGCAACCTGGGGTCTGACGGCAGCACGGTCACCGCCGGTACTTCGTCTGGTGATGGCCTCGTCACGCCCGCCGATACTTGGGCCGTGACGATCGAAGACGACGGCGGAGTGGCAGGCGACCCACCCGTGGCTTATGTGCTGCGCTCGGCCACCGACACGACCTACCAGGGCCCCGGGCTCAGCGGGGCCACGCCGATTACGATGTCTTGGCCCATCAGTGGTGACGATAACCTCACCCACATTTACAAGCTGGTGTTGGCGCCGGGTACGAGCGCCAGCCTGGCCTACTTCCTCTACCGGGGGCTCGCGGAGAACACCGATGGGCCGGAAGAATGCGATTACTACGATGACTGCGTGTCGCCGCCGCCCGGCAGCGAAGTGACGCTGGCGCAGACTGTGGCGGCCCAACTGGCGGCGCAGCCCGATTTCTGTGACCTGACGGCGGCGCAGATCGCCATGCTCGCGAACTGGCCGGGTGTCACGCGCGAGTGCCGGCTGTTCATCCCAGCGTTGTTCCGCTAACGCGGCGCGGAGCAGCGCTTACCGAAATAAAGCGCGCCCCGCCGGGCGGTGGGTTGGCCGGGCGGGGCGCGCTGCGATTGTTGGCGTTGACGCTCGTGCGGGCCGTATGTTACAATGCCCGCCGTTGCCCTTGCGCCCCCATCGTCTAGTGGCCCAGGACGCGGCCCTCTCAAGGCCAAAACCGGAGTTCGAATCTCCGTGGGGGCACCAACTTATGTAGCAGATCGCGCCTCAGCCACTGGGGCGCTTTTTGTTTCCCATAACCGGCTACGGACCCGAGACGAATGGCATCCCGCACACGCTGGCGATCTTGCGGTCCACCCACAGTGAGAGTTCGGGCCAGACCTCGTCGGCCGGGTCGGCGCGGCTTGCGAGGGCCAGCAGGCGCTGGTAGCTCTGGGCGCGAAACGTCACCGCCGCCGGGTTGACGAGGGACTGCAGCCGCTGCCACTCGGGCTGGCGCACGCGGGTGGCCATGGGCAGGCGCGGCTCGTCGGCATAGATCACCACAAATGCCGGGCGCAGATGGTTGTGCCGGCCCACGGCGGCGGCGGTCGTCAGGTTGCGCATCCACTGGAACCACGGGCCGGCGAACGGGCAGGGGGTGAAATTGGTGCCGGCGTCGAAGCCGAACACCTCGGGCACGTAATCCCAATAGCGCAAGCCCTTGGCGCTGAGGGCGCAGCGCGCCGGCTGGGCGACTTGTCCCTTTTTGACCGGGAGGGCGGGATTGATCTGCGGCAGGTAGTGGCCGGTGCACTGGCGCAGCCCCGCCCGCCGGCCCTTGTGGATCGGCTGGGTCTGTCCGCACGCGCCGCCATCTGGCTCGGTGAATTTGCACTCGAACAAGATCAGCGCCTGCGGGCTGCGCGCCACGGCGTCGACCCAGGTGGGCGTCTTTTCGGCCAGCACGTTATCCGGGTCGTGCCACTCCAGCGCCACCTCCCACGGGCCGCCGGGGGGCAGGCCGAGTTGCAGCGCCAGGGCGTCGAGCAGCACATCGCGGCGCGGGTGGAGCTTGAGCGTCCCAAACACATCAATGCTCAATGCCTGCGACGACTTCTCTTTGAAAGCGTCGCACACCTCGCCGGCGGCGCTGTGCCAGCGGTAGCTCTCCCACGGCTCGACGGCGGCCTGGGCATATGGAAACAAATTGGCTTCGATACTGCGGCGGCGCGTGGCGCGCGCGACAAAGTTCATCATTGGGAATATTATAGCCAGCATGACTCAAAAGTGGCGCACCCTATGGCTGCTGGCGCTGGCAGAACTGCTGGCGATGGCGGTTTGGTTCTCAGCCTCTTCGGTGGTGCCGGCGCTGACCACCGCCTGGGCCCTGACCGACTCCGGCCGCGCCTGGCTCACCATCTCGGTGCAGTTGGGGTTCGTGGTCGGGGCGTTCGCGTCGGCGGTCTTCAATTTGGCCGACCGGGTGTCAACGCGCTGGCTGTTCGCGGGCACGGCTTGGGCGGCGGCGGGCGCGACCGCCCTAATTCCGCTGCTGGCGCGCGACCTGGGGGTGGCCTTGGCGCTGCGCTTTCTTACCGGCGCGCTGCTGGCGGGGGTCTATCCGGTGGGCCTCAAGATCATGGCCACCTGGACCAAGGCCGACCGTGGCCTCGGCGTGGGCCTGCTGGTGGGCGCGCTGACGCTAGGCTCGGCCGCGCCGCACCTGCTCATCTACTTTGGCGGCGCGGGCGCGTGGCAGGCGGTGCTGTATAGCGCGGCCGGGTTGGCAGTGTTGGGCGGCCTGCTGGCGGCGCTGTTCGTGCGTGAGGGGCCCTACCAGACCAAGAGCCCGCCCTTCAATTGGAAGTACATCGGCCAGATCCTGCGCCAGCGCGACGTGGTGCTGGCCAACCTTGGCTACCTGGGCCACACCTGGGAGCTGTACGCGATGTGGGCGTGGATCCCCACATTCCTACTCGCGAGCTTCGCGCTGGTGGGCGCGAGCGCGGCGAGGGCCAGCCTGGCGGCCTTTGCCATCATCGGTATTGGCAGTTTGGGCAGTCTGGCCGCTGGCACCCTGGCCGACCGGGTGGGCCGCACCACGGTCAGCATCGTCGCGCTGGCGGTCAGTGGGGCGTGCGCGCTGCTGATTGGCCGCGCGTTTGGCGGGCCGCCGTGGCTGGTGGTGGGCCTCGGCCTGGTGTGGGGCGTGGCGGTGATTGCCGACTCGGCGCAGTTCTCGGCCTGCGTCAGCGAGTTGTGCGAGCCACAGTACACCGGCACGGCGCTGACGCTGCAAACCAGCCTGGGCTTTCTACTGACCATCGTAACGATCGGGCTGATCCCGCTGGTGGTGGTGTGGGTGGGCTGGGGCTGGGCGTTCGCGCTGCTGGCGCTCGGGCCGCTGGTGGGCATCGTGGCTATGGCGGCGCTGCGCCGGTCGGCGGCCGGGCGTTTGGCCGGCGGGCGCGGCTGACGGCCAAGCCGCCATGTATAATATCGGCCTGAGCCACTGAAATATTGTGATCGGAGAAACTCCGTGCGGTACTCTGTGCGTCGCTGTGTCGTCCTTATTATTAGCCTGTTGGCCCTAGTGGCCTGCACGCCGGGTGTGCCCACCGGCCCGGTGAGCTTGCTGCGCGAGACGCACACGCCCGGCGCCAGCCGCACAACAACCCCGTTCCCAACCCGCACCCCGGCCGCCGCGCCGGCGATGACCATTGACCCGAACGCGATTTACCTGGCGACCTTCAAGACCGCCAAAGGCGTCATCGTGGTGCAGTTGTTCGCCGACAAGGCACCGATTACGGTCAACAACTTCGTCGCCCTGGCGCGCGCGGGCTACTACGACAACACCACCTTTCACCG
>JBBRZY010000307.1:0-6162 GCA_038252885.1 Anaerolineales bacterium
AGATCGTCACCGGGCCGGGCGGCCAGCAGATTCTGATCGAAGACCCGTCCGGTAATCCCATTGAGTTGTTTCAGCCGGCCTGACACGCTTCGGAGTCAACCCCATGCGTCCGCCGCCGCAGTCGCCGCCGGCCAGCGCCGTGATCCCCGAGTTGGCCTACCGCGACGTGCGCGCGGCGGTGGCCTGCTGGGGCGCGTACCCGCCGTGGAGGCGCATTACGCCGTGGCGCAGCAGGCCGGGGCCACGATCATCAACCCGCCCGCCGACTACCCCTACGGCGAGGGCCAGTACGCCGCCACCGCCTAAGCGTAATGCGCTAACCCCCAGCCCGTCGCGGCGGCCCAATCCTCGGCCCCGGCCATAATCACATCGCACACCGGGTCCTTCACGGCGTAGTACAAATCCCAATCGTCCGGCCCGTGCTGCGCCAGCGCCACCTTCACCTGCCCATAGGCCGCCGCCGCCGGCGGGTGCGCCCGCAGGTAGTCGCGAAACAGCAGCGCGTAGCGGCCGTTGGCGCTGCCGGCGCGGCGCACATGCAGGTTAAACCGGCGCGCCCCCGGCTCGCGCTGGTACATCTGCTTCTCCCACTGGCGCGCCTCGCCGCTTGCGCCCGGCGGGCGGTGGTCCTGATTGTGCTCCCCCCGCTGGTAGCCCGCACCCTCAAAGGCCGCTTGTAATTCCGGCGTGAAGTCGGCCACTGTCACCTGCAGATCAATCACATCCTTGGCCGCCAGCCCCGGCACGGCGGTCGAGCCGATGTGGTCGACCCGCCGCGCCAGCACCCCCAGCGCCGCTTGCACTGGCCGCGCCAGCGCCTGAAACTCCTCCGGCCACTCCGGGCGGTAAGGCACAATCACCAGCGGACGACGGGTGTTCATGGCACTCCTTACGGCTGGCCCGCCAGGGCTGGCAGGTACTAATAATGTATCGCGTCATACTTTAACTTTGGCCAAAAGCCTTGCCAACCGCACATTTAGTCGTCACACTCAAGCCATGCCAAGTCTCTGCTGTTGCTTGAACGCATTCTCTCAGCCAACCGCCGCGCGCCTGTACGCCGCGCTTGATGACGGCAATGACGGCAATGACATCAATGACGTTAATATCGGAATGCGTGGCGCGGATGACGACGATGACGTTCTCGCTGGTATTGCTGGCGCGGATGACGACGATGACGTTCTCGCCGGTATTGCTGGCGCGGATGACGACGATGACGTTCTCGCCGGTATTGCTGGCGCGGATGACGACAATTTCGCCCGCTCGGCCTATGCCTGAGCTGCAGCCTCCGCCTCCAGGTCCGCCGCGCGTTCGAGGTCGGCGGCCACCGCCGCCCGCTCCGCCTCCGTCAGCGGCAGACCGCGCGCCTCGGCCAGCCGCGCCTGGGCTGTCGGCCGGTCGCCCAGCGTCAGCGCCAATCCGGCGCGAAAGACCAGGGCGCTCAGACGGTCAGCGGTGGGGGCGCTCTCGGCTTTAGCCAGCGCCACATCCAGGCGTTGGGCCGCGCTGGCGTCCTCGCCCTTGGTCTCCGACAGCCACTGCACCGCGTGCAGGGCGCGGGCCAGCGCCGAGGCGTCGGCGGGCAAGGCGATTTCGTCGGCGGCCGCGTCGGCCAGCCGCTGGCCGACGCGAATCCAGTTGCCGCCGGGGTCCACAATGATGAACTCGCGCCGGCCGGTTTTGAGCTTGAGCGGGATCACGCGCGGAATGCCGGCCGTGGGCACCCGCCCAAGCGCCGTCTTGAGGTTGGCCTGAAAGGTCTCGTACAGCGCCGCAACGTCGCTGACGCGCGCATAGCAGGTACTGTACGAGTTGGCCGGCACGTACTGGGGCATGGTGAAGAAGTGCAGCTCAAAGCCGCCCAGCGCCACGGCCAGGTAGTTGTTGGGCTTGCTTTGCTGATAGCTGACGGTGAAGCCGAGCGCCTGATAGAAATCGAGCACGGGCTGAATGGCGTGGCACGGCAGCAGCGGGGTCATGACGGTGTCGGTCATTGGTTTCTCCTGCGGCTTAAGGACGGTTGGGGCCAATTGTGACAGCCCGGCGCGGGGGCCAAACAAAAAGCCCGCCATGGCCGGCGGGCTTTTGCTAAAACAAGCACATGTCAGCCGGGCGCTACTCGGGCTTGTCGTCGCCGCGCTGGCGCAGATGCGGGAACAGGATCACCTCGCGGATGGTGGCCTTGTCGGTCAACAACATCGTCAGCCGGTCGAGGCCCATGCCAAACCCGCCGTTGGGCGGCATGCCATAGCGCATGGCGCGCAGATAGTCCTCGTCCAGCGGTTGGGCGTCTTCGCCGTCGCCGTAGTCGCGGGCCATCTCGAGGAAGCGCTGCTCCTGGTCGAGCGGGTCGTTCAACTCGGTGAAGGCGTTGCACAGCTCCATCCCGGCGATGTAGCCCTCGAAGCGCTCGACCACGCGCGGGTCGCCCGGGCGGGCCTTGGCCAGCGGCGAGATGTCACGCGGGTAGTCAATGATGAAGGTCGGCTGCTGCAAGTGCTTCTCAACGTAGTCACCCAGCAGCCCTTCCACCAGCTTGCCGCGCGTGGCGGTCGGGCTCATGGGCGGCAGGCCCTTGGCCGCCATCGCCGCCCGCAGCGCGTCGGCGGTGGGAGTGTCGTTGATGTTCACCCCGGCGAACTCGGCGATGGCCTCGTCCAGCGGGATGCGCGGCCAGCCCGGCTCCAGGCTGAGCGGGCGGCCCTGGTAAGTCAGTTGGCGCGTGCCCAGCACCGTGTCGGCCACGAAGGCCAGCATGTCTTCGGTCAGCCGCATCACCTGCTCATAGTCGGCGTAGGCCCAGTAGAACTCAAGCTGGGTGAACTCCGGGTTGTGCTTAAAGCTCACGCCCTCGTTGCGGAAGTCGCGGCCGATCTCATACACGCGCTCCAGGCCGCCCACCAGCAGCCGCTTGAGATACAGCTCGAACGAAATGCGCAGATAGAGGTCTTGATGCAGTTGGTTGTGATGGGTGACAAACGGCCGCGCCGCCGCGCCGCCATATAGCGGCTGGAGGATGGGCGTCTCGACCTCCACAAAGTCGCGCTCGTCCAAGAAGCGCCGGATGGCGCTGCTGATGCGGGCGCGCGTGCGGAAGATCTGGCGCACCTCCGGGTTCACGGCCAGGTCGGCGTAACGCTCACGGTAGCGCGCCTCGGGGTTGTCGAAGGCGGAGTGCACCACCTTGTGGTCGTCCACGATCTCTTCCTTGGCGGCCGGCAGCGGGCTGATGGCTTTGGCCAGGATGACGAACGACTTGACCCACAGCGTCACTTCGCCGGTCTTGGTGGTGAACAGCCCGCCGCTGTCTTGCAGGATGTCGCCCAGGTCGAAGGCCTCCACAAACAATTGAAACTGGTCGCCCAGCTCGTTGGCGCGAAGGTAGAGTTGCAGGCGGCCGGCGTCGTCTTCCAGGTGGACGAAGGCGGCCTTGCCCATCACGCGGATGCTGCGCAGCCGGCCGGCCACGGTGTAAGCGCCGGACGGCGTGTGCGCGTCGAGGGCCGGGTCGGCCGCCTGGCGCGCGGCCAGGTCGGCCAGCGCGGCGGCGCTCAGGTGGGTGCGCGCGGCGCGCGGCGGGTAGGGGTCGTGGCCGGCCGCGCGCAACAGTTCGAGCTTACGCAGCCGGATTTGTTCAAGTTCGGTGTAGTCACGCATACAGCACCTTCGGTGAAGCCGATTCCGATAGTTAAGAAAAAACCCCGCTGGGCAGTCGCCGCCGCGGGGTTTCGGGGCAAGCGCAGCCGCCGTCAGTCGATCGCCACCACCCGGAACGAGAGCGTGCCGGCCGGCGCGTTGACTTTGACATCATCGCCGATCTTGCGGCCCAGCAAGGCTTTGCCTAGCGGGCTTTCGTTCGAGATGCGGCCGTCTTTGGGGTTGGCCTCGGCCGCGCCCACCAGCGTATACACTTCGGCCTTCGAGCCGGGCTCACGGATGGTGATCTTGCTGCCCAAGCTGACCACGCCCTCGGGGCGGTCGGTGTCAATCAGCACCGCGCTGGACAGCATGCCTTCCAACGTCAAAATGCGCCCTTCGACGAAGGCCTGTTCGTTCTTGGCGTCTTCGTACTCGGCGTTTTCGATCAACTCACCGTCTTCTTGGGCGTCGTGGAGCCGCTCAGCTACCTGGCCGCGTCGCACGGTCCGCAGGAAGTTGAGCTCTTCCTCCATCTTCTTCAACCCCTCTTTGGTTAGGAAGGTTTGCTCGGACATGTTACTCCTGACTAGCACACGTGCCCAACCGCTTAAAAGAAAACCGCTCCGGCGAGCGATCGGGCGAAAAACAGAAAAACTGAGAGCGTTGCTCTCAGTTCAACCGGTACTGGCGTAAATGTTAGCACAGGCCAGGGGCTTTGTAAAGCGCCATATGCCGCCCAACCGGCAGAAAACCGCCAGAATTACGGGTGAATCGGCCGGCGCGGCGCGCCCACTGACCGGCGGGGGTCTTTCCGAGCGGTGGTAGCGCTCGCGGACGCTTACTTTTTCTACCGCTCAGGCGGGCTAGCTGACCCGCCACACCCGCTCAGCGGGCGCTTCGCCGCCGGTGTAGCTCGCAAACTGCCGCACGGCCCGGTCCATGCCGGCGATGTCTGACCAAAAGGTGCTGATTTGCGAGGCATAGCGGCCGATGGCGGTCACTTTGGCGGCTAGATTGGCGTCGCTCAGGCGCACGAACTCGGGCAGCAGCGGGCGGTCGTGGGCGGTCGTTTGGCTGGCGTTCGGCCAGCGGTCGCCGGCCGTGGCGACGTAGGGGTAGTCTTCATAGTAGGCGTAGATGCTGCCCGCCGCTTCGGCTGCGCGCCGCGCCACCTGGTGATCGACATGGTTGCCGACGGCCAGCGGCACATACAGGTGATGGCGGCCAAAGCCATGCAGCAGGGTGGTCAAGCGGGTAGCCACGCGCCGCACCAGGGACAGTTCGGCCGCGGCCACGCTGCCAAAGATGGCCTGGTCGCTGGCATACAGCGGCCAATTGCTGGCGGGGTGGAGGCGGTAGATGCAGTCGGCCACATCCAGGTGCACGGCTTCGGCGCCCAGGTCTGACAGGGCGGCCAGGTCTTCGGCGCGGCGCGCGGCCGACATCTCGGCCGGGGCCGGGTGCTTAGCGCCGCTTTCGACTGCCCAGCGTTCGTGCAGGCTTTGGGCGAAGAGCGAAAGCGGGCCAGGCGGCGGGTTGGCCGTGCACATTGTCACGACGACCACGCGCGCGCCCGCCTGAACGTAGGCGTGCACCATCCCGCCGCACGACAGCACGGCGTCGTCGAGGTGGGGCGAAAAGAAAATATGGGTTAGGGCAGAAGCCGGCATGCGTCCAACATCTTGCGGCGCGAACGGCCCGGCGGGTTCCGGGTCCGGGGGTGGGCCGGTTTTCAACGATACCACGAAAGCGCCCAGGGCCTAGATATATTTCCACCAAGGTTCGGCGCGCGTGTGTTTGAAGGCGGCGTACCAGCGGCCCGGCCAGTAGAGCAGGGCGATGACGGCCAGCCCGACGGCATAGACGCCGGGCAGGGGGTAACGGCCATTGGCCGTCAGCCACAACGCTAGGCCGTGAATAAGCAGCCGGTGCAGCCCGTAGTAGAACAGCGGCACGCGGCAATAGGTGGTCAGCCGCCGGCCCAGGCGGCCGGGCGGCCGGTCGCGCCAGCAGGAACAGCAGCAGCCTGCGCCGGAGCAGGTAGCGGGCGACCGCGGTGGGGGGCCGCCCGCGCGCGCCGTAGAGATAAGCGCCAGTGCCGGCCAGCAGCACGAACGCCGGCGCGCAAAAGTGGGTGACCCAGCGCGTGAAGTACCGGGCCGGCGTGGTTTGCGCTAGAGCGAGCGGGTCGAAGCGCGCGTTGCTGAAGTAGTCGCGACTGTGATCGAGCGCCATGAGCAGCATGACCAGGCCGCGCAGTTGGTCAATGACCGGCCGGCGGGCGGGTGGGGCGGTGGGCGGAGCGGTAGCCAAGGTCTCTCCGGACAAGGGGTGGGTGCGTTGACGCCCTTGCGCCGCGCATGATACAATCGCCAGCGTCGGGCCGCTAGCTCAATGGCAGAGCAGGTGCCTTTTAAGCACATGGTTGCGGGTTCGAGTCCCGCGTGGCCCACACAACCCAGTGCCAAGAGTCGTTCATAACCGGGTGCTACCGCTTTACTGCGGAGCACCCGGTTGTGATTCCAG
>JBBRZY010000308.1:0-6154 GCA_038252885.1 Anaerolineales bacterium
CAGCCCGCGCCCCACCCGCCCCAACCCCAAGCGCGCCGGCTGAGACTCAACCGGCGCGCTTTTTCTATTCAGTTGTGTGGGCCTGCTGACGGCTTGTTACGCCACCTCTGCCAGCACCGCGTCCAGGCGGCTGTACGACTCCTGCATCCCGCCCTCCATGCCCGACTGCACCATGCCGTCGCGGTCCTCGACCGACAAGAAGACCGAGTGGTTGGTCAGCCGCGTGCGGCCGCCGGGCAGCGCCTCAAAGTAGGCGGCCTCCAGCGTCACATGCCCCGTCTCGGGCAGCCCCTCGAACTCAAACGTCTGGATGATGCGCTCGGGCGCGGTCACATCGTGGATGCAGCCGTGAAAGCCATACTCGGTGCCGTCGGCCTCCACCTGCACATAGCGCCAGCGCCCGCCGCTGCGCGGCTCGAACGTCTCCAGGCGTATCGCCAGCCGGCTCGGCCCCAGCCACTTGACCAGCAGGGCCGGGTCAGTGAAGGCCTTGAAGACCAGCTCGCGCGGCGCATCGAACTCGCGCGTGATCGTCAGGTCTTGCTTGCCAGGCTCGGCAACGATGGTGGCGGTCAGCTTGGGGGAAGTCTTAGTTGCATTCATGGTCACAGTCTCCTTAGACTAAACACTAATCCGATGAGTCCTTACCGTCTTGCAGCTTCTGCTGCTCTTCTTCCAGCACGGCGTCCAGCGCCTCAAAGCGCGCGTTCATCCGCCGGCTCAGGCTTTGCAGCCAGGTCTCAACCTCGGTCATGCCGGCCGAGTTGAGCTGATACAAGTGCTGCTGACCGCGCTTCTGCATCACCACCACTTGGGCCTCGCGCAGCACCTTCAGGTGCTGGCTGATGGCCGGGGGCGTCGCCTCAAACTGGTCGTAGATTTGGGTGGCGGTCAGTTGGCCGCCGCCCGCCAGCAGTTCGATGATCTGGCGGCGGGTGGGGTCAGCGAGCACTGAGAACATATCCATAGCCAAGATAATATAGCGTCAGCTTAATTAAGTCAATACTTAATCTATTGCCTTTGGCAAATTGGTCAGATTCACGCTATTTTTCCAAGAAATCTAGCGCTACAATCAAGCCATGGACGCGCTGGAAGCCTATTTCGCGCAGCAACCCGCCGCCGGGCCGGAGATTGATGTTTGGGGCGAGTTGCGTTTAGCCGTCACCACCTACCTAACCAGTCAACTCCCGCCGCTGGAGCTGGTCACTTCCGTCCGCGCCCTCGTGCGGCAGGGGGCTAACGTGATGCTCGTGCGTGACCCAGACCGCGCCCACATCCTGCCCGGCGGCCGGCGTGAGGTCAACGAAACGCTGGAGCAGACACTCCGCCGCGAAGTGCTCGAAGAAACCGGTTGGGAGGTCGGCCCGCCGCGCTTGCTGGGCGTGAAGCACTTTCACCACCTCACCCCCCGCCCCGCCGGCTACGCCTACCCTTACCCCGACTTCCTGCATGTGATCTACGCCGCCGAGGCCACCCACCGCCTGCCCGCCGCCCGCCTCACCGACGACTACGAACTCAGCGCCGAGTTTGTGCCGCTCACGGCCCAACTCCGGGCGTCACTCTCGCTCAGCGAGCAGGCGCTGCTGGCAGCCGCGCTGCCGCCGAGCGCATAGCCCAGCGCAGATGCACCCGGCGCGCCTAGCGTCGTCCCAGGCTCCCGCCCACCACCACCTGGTTTCTCCGACCTCCGACCTCTGACTTCCGACCTCTCCTTTGACTCATCCCGCCTCGGCCGGTAGAATCATCCCCATGCCTAATGGATATGCCGGCAACATCCTTCACGTAGACCTCACCAGCGGCGCGCTCACCGTCGAGCACCCGCCGGATAGCTTTTACCGCAAGTACCTGGGCGGCTCGGCCATGGGGCTGTACTACCTGCTCAAAGAGCTGAAGCCCGGCGCCGACGCCCTGGGGCCCGATAACGTCTTCACCCTCATGCTCGCCCCCACCACCGGCGCCCCCATCTCCGGCAACAGCCGCGCCACCGTCAACGCCCGCTCCCCGCTGGTCGACGGCATCGGCGACAGCCAGATGGGCGGCTTCTTCCCAGCCGAGCTAAAGTTCGCCGGCTACGACGGCGTGGTGGTCACCGGCCGCGCCGCCCAGCCGGTCTACTTGTGGCTCAGCAACGGCGCCGCCGAGCTGCGTGACGCCGCCCACCTGTGGGGCCACACCACCTCCGAAGTCGAAACCCTGCTCAAAGCCGAGTTGGGCGACGACAAAATCGAGATCGCCCAATGCGGCCCGGCCGGCGAGAAACTGGTGCGCCTGGCTTCCGTCATCAACATGGCCAACCGCGCCGCTGGCCGCACCGGCCTGGGCGCGGTCATGGGCAGCAAAAACCTCAAGGCTGTCGTGGCGCGCGGGAAGAGCAAGCGCCTGACCGTCGCCGACCCGCAGCGCCTGAACGCCCTGGCCAAGACCGGCCCCGCCATCCTCGACGCCAACCCCGACATGGTCGGCCTCAAAGAGCACGGCACCGCCGGCGTGCTCAGCTTTCAGAACGCCACCGGCACCCTGCCCACCCATAACTATAATGAAGGCCAGTTCGCCGGCGCCGACGCCATCTCCGGCGAAGTGATGACCGAGACCATCCTGCGCGAGCGCGACACCTGCTACGCCTGCACCGTGCACTGCAAGCGCGTGGTCGAAACCGAGTGGCAGGGCCGCCCGGTCGAGAAGAAGCACGGCGGCCCCGAGTACGAAACCCTCTCCACCTTCGGCTCGTACTGCGGCGTCGACGACCTGAACGCCGTCAGCTACGCCAACAAGCTGTGCAACGAATACGGCCTCGACACCATCGGCACCGGCGCGACCGTGGCCTGGGCCATGGAACTCTTTGAAATGGGCCTGCTGACCGAAGCCCAAGTTGGGCTGCCGGCCCGCTTTGGCGACGCCAACGCCATGGTGCGCCTGACCGAGCTCATCGCCACCCGCGCGGGCTTCGGCCACCTCCTGGCCGAAGGCTCTCAGCGCGCCGCCGACCGGCTGGAAGTCGGCCACGACCAGCTCATCACCGTCAAAGGCGCGGAGGCCCCGGCCCACATGCCGCAGGCCAAGCGCTCACTCGGGCTGATCTACGCCGTCAACCCGTTCGGCGCCGACCACCAGTCGAGCGAGCACGACCCCATGGTCGAAGACGGCGCGGCCACCGACTTCTACCTGCAGCGCCTTAAGCTGATCGGCGTCGCGCACACCCTCGCGCCGCGCTCGCTCGACGCCGGCAAAGTGGCCTTCGCCCTCAAGACCCAGCACTTCTACTCCTTCACCGACTCGGCCGACCTGTGCCAGTTCGTCTACGGCCCGGCCTGGACCCTCTATGGCCCGACCGAGACCGTCGAGCTCATCCAAGCCGTCACCGGCTGGGCCGACTTTGACCTGGACGAGCTAATGCTGGTCGGCGAGCGCCGCCTGAACCTGATGCGCCTGTTCAACGCGCGCGAAGGCCTCACCCGCGCCGACGACAAGCTGCCCAAGAAGTTCTTCAAGGCCCTGGCCGGCACCGGCCCCACCGCCAACGTCAAGCTCACCGAAGCCGAGCTATCCGAAGCCCAAGACCTGTACTACGAGCTCTCCGGCTGGGACCCCCTCACCGGCAACCCCACGCCCGCGACTTTGCAGAGGCTTGGGTTGGAGTGGGCGGCGTAAGTAAAAGCAAGGGCAAAGAAAAAGAAAGAGATGCTTCGCTAAGAAAAAGGCAGGCCAGAGCGAGCGCAGGCGGCTGTGGGGCTGTTTGAGAACTAGCTAACCAACACCGTGAGGACCAATCAACCCCCTCATACCTGTCATTCCGAAGCCCCGCTCGCGCCCTGGTAGCTACCTGACGAATTTGGCGGGGTGAGGAATCCCACCGCTGGAACTGGCGAGACCTCCTGCCGAACTGCCAGGAGACTACTTTCAAAACTGCCTGTCACAAACGCAACGCGGCTGGCCTATAGCGATGAACCCACACGTTGCCGGCCGTTTTCCCCCTACCGGTAACGCGGAGTCCCTTATGACCACCCCACAACCCAAGCCCCCCACAGCCTCCCGGCCCGCCATGCCCAGCGAATATGGCATCGCCCCCGCCGCCGATGGCCGCCTCGATTGGGCCTGGGCCGCCGAGCGGCTCGAAAAAGCGCGCAACTATTGGATCGTCAGCGTCCGCCCCGACGGTCGGCCGCACGCCATGCCCGTTTGGGCCGTAACCTTCGACGACACCGTCTACTTCAGCACCGCCCCCGACTCGCGCAAGGGCCTCAACCTGGCCGCCAACCCGGCTGTCGTCGTCCACCTCGAAAGCGGCGACGAGACCGTCGTGGTCGAGGGCACCGCCGTGCTGGTCAGCGACCCGGCCGTGCTGGCGCGCTTCGACGACCACTACGCCGCCAAGTACGACGGCATTCGCCCCGCCCGTGACATGCCCGGCAGCAACTTCTACCGGCTGAAGCCGAGCGTCGCGTTCGGCTGGACCGAGAGCGCCTTCCCCACCTCGGCCACCCGCTGGCAGTTTCCGGCCGAAGAAAAGTAGGCCGTCGTCAGTCAGCAGTCAGCAGTCGGCCGAGTGCCAGGCCTCGGCTGACCCAGGCGCCGCGACTAATCTCCTCCGTCGCCCTATCTCTTTCTCTTTCTCTTTCTTTTTTCTCTCCGCGCAGCGGCCATTGGCATCCATCGCGGGCTGAGGTACTATCTAGCCGTCCCTCGGAGACTCGGAATGATGCCACCTCACCCCCCTCGCTCACCGCGCCCTCACCGGCGTTTAGGCTGGCCCGCCCTGATGGCGCGTGCCTGGCTGCTGCTGGCCGTGCTGCTCGGCAGCCAGCCCGCCCCGGCCAGCGCCGCCCCCGCCGCAGCCACCGCGCCGGCCGTGCCCGCCCCGCAGGGCCTGTCGGTGCCGCGCTTCGAGCCAGATAGCTGCCCGTTCACGCTGCCGGCGACCGAAAACCTGGGCGAAACGATCCAGTGCGGCTGGCTGGTGGTGCGCGAAGAGCACCACCTCGACAGCGCCATCACCATCAAGCTGGCGGTGGCCGTGCTCAAAGCGCGGGCCTTCCACCCCGAGCCCGAGCCGGTGGTGTTCGTGCCCGACCAGCCCGGCGAGGCCGCCCTCGACGCGCAGGTGCTCGCCCTCATGGCCAGCCCGCTGCGCGACCTGCGCGACGTGATCGTCTACGACCCGCGCGGCACCGGCTACAGCCAGCCCAACCTCGACTGCGCCGAAGTGCGCACCGAAACCGCCACCCAACTGGGCGAGAGCCTGGCCCCCGAAGAAGCCGCCGCGCGCTACAACGCCGCCGCGCTCACTTGCCGCGCCCGCCTGGTGCAGGCCGGCGCCAACCTGTCGGCCTACAACACGCTCGAAAACGCCGCCGACCTAGACGACCTGCGCCGCGCGCTGGGCTACGCCCAGATGAACCTGTACGGCTCAGGCTACGGCGCGCGCGTGATCCTTAACACCCTGCGCAGCCAGCCGGCCGGCGTGCGTGGGGCCGTGCTCGACTCGCCCCTGACGCCGCAGAACAACCTGCTGAGCGAAGCCCCCGGCGTGGCCGACGCCACGCTGACCGAGTTCTTTGCCGCCTGCGTGGCGCTGGCGCGTTGCAGCGTCTGGTACCGCGACCTGGAACGCACCCTCGCCAACACCGTCGATGAACTCAACGGGCGGCCGGCGGCGCTCTCGCTGACCGACCCCGACACCGCCCAGACCTACCCGTTATTGCTAACCGGCGACCTGCTGATACAGGCACTGTTGCAAATGATCGCCCGCGCCGATGCGCTGCCGCTGGTCCCCGAGATCGTCCGGCGGGCGGCGGCGCGGCAGTACACCCCCCTGGAGCACTACCTGTCGGCCACGGTCTTTGACCGCAGCGCAGCGGCCGGCGCCTATTGGTCGGTGGTCTGCGCCGAAGACGGCGCCAGCGGCCTGGGCCCGCCCAATGTCACCAACTTCCGGCGCTGGGTGCAGGGGCAGGCCGTCACCATCCAGGCTGCCTACCAACTGTGCGCCTCGTGGCGCGTGCGCTCGGTGCTGGAAAGTGTCAGCCAGCCGATCAGCACCACCGTGCCCCTGCTGATCCTCAACGGCAACTTCGACCCGTACACCCCGGCCGCCAACGGCGCGCTGGCCGCCGCCACCTCGGCCTTCGTCATGGGCAACTTCACGCTCATCAACGCC
>JBBRZY010000309.1:0-6143 GCA_038252885.1 Anaerolineales bacterium
AAGTTCAGGCCCACCATCCGGCCGATCTCGCCCGCCCACTGCCCGGCGGCGTTGACCACTACCTCGGTTTGGATCGTCCCCCGGTCGGTGACGACGGCGCTCATGCGCCCCTGCGTGACGGTCAACGCCTGTACGCGGGTCTGCGTATGAAACTGCACGCCCTTGGCCCGGGCGCCCGCCGCCAGCGCCATGGTCAGCCCGGTCGGGTCAATGAAGCCATCTGTCGGCAGAAACACCGCGCCCTGCACGCCGTCGAGCGTCATCAGCGGGAACAGGTCGAGCGCGGCCTGTGGGCTGATCAGTTCCAGCGGCAGCCCAAACGAGCGCGAGACCGCCACCAGCCGCTTGAGCTCTTCCAAGCGCTCGGGCGATGACGCCAGGCGCAGGCTGCCGACCTCCCGCCAGCCGGGGTCCACGCCCGTCTCATCCTTTAAGCGCCGATACAGGTCGGTGCTGTAGCGGATCATCTTGGTCAGATTGCTGCTGGTGCGCAGTTGGCCCACCAGCCCGGCCGAGTGAAAGGTCGAACCGCTGGTCAGTTCGGCGCGCTCCAGCACGACCACGTCGGTCCAGCCCAGTTGGGCCAGATGGTAGGCAATGCTCGCGCCGCCAACGCCGCCGCCGATGATGACGACGCGCGCCTGGGTCGGGAGGTCAGGCATGATCCATCCAGTGCGCCTGGCGCGGGTCGTTGAACCCGGCGCGCAGGCGCGTGAAGTATTGGTCGGCGTAGCCGCGATAGTCGAACGCCAACTGCGATAGCCCCTGCTGCAAGACGCCCCACATCGCCTCGCGGAAGTCAGACATGACCTTCATCAGCTTCAGCCGCGCCATCGCCTGTGGCCCCGCGTCGCCCTGGTACGCTCGGAGCAGCAACGCGTCGTGCTCGTCGGCATAGCCGTGGTGGCTGGCGAAGTTGGCCAGGTCGAAAAATGGGTCGCCCATCCCGGCATATTCCCAGTCAATCAGTCGCAGCGCGCCAGTGCTGTCTTCCAATAGGAAATTCTCATTCAGCAGGTCATTGTGGCACGGTGCGGGCCTAAAAGGCGTCCGCGCCAGCGCCGCCTCGACCTCAGCCATGTGCCCCAACAACTCCGCGAAATCCGCCGGGAAAGTCCGCACTCCGTTTGCGTGTGCCCGCTGGGTGTAGTCGCGCACCACGACGAAGGGCGAGAACGTGCCGAGAATAGCGGGCAAGCCGTGCACTCGGCGCAGCACCGCCGCCGCCTGCTCAATCCGCGCCGGCTCGCGCATCTCATCCTTCGCCACCGACCGGCCCACGATGAAGCGCGTGACCAGCCAACCCTCCGGCTCCAAGAACGCCACCACCTCCGGCGCGAGGCCCACGGCGGCGGCGGCCAGCGTGGCGGCGTGCTCGTGCCGCCGGTCAATGCCCAGAGCCTCGGTGTTGTTGCCGCCCATCCGCAGCACACAGTCCTCATCCCCCGCGCGGACGCGATAGTTGTGGTTGGTCAGGCCGCCTGACAGCGGCGTGACTTCGGGCGGGTTGGTGCGCCACTGGGGCAAGCGGGCGAGGGCCAGTTCGAGCGCGGTCGGCATCAGACGGCGCGCACGGCTGTGCTGGGCGTCGCCATTTCGAGCATCAGATCGGAGGTCGAGATCAGGCCCAGCGGCACGTCGTCGGGCGCGGCCGGGTCCACGACCAGCAGGCGGTGGATGTGGTGTGTCAGCATCAGGTCGGCGGCGGCGCGCAGGCTGGCGTCCGGGCCAATGGTCAAGGGCGTGTGCATGAGTTGGGTCACCGGGTCGGCTGGGTCGCCCGCCGTGCAATACTTCAGCAGGTCGAAGCCCGTCACGACACCCAACGGTTGGCCATGCCGGCCCACCACCACAATCTCGCGGCTGCGGCGCTCGCTCATGGCCCGGGCGGCGGCGGCCACGCTGGTCTCCGCCCGGCAGGCGACGATGCCGTGCGTCATGGCGTCGGCCACGGTCAGGCGCTCGACCGGGCGCGACGCCAGGCCCTGCACCAGGTCTGAGACGGAGATCACACCCACGGCCCGCTCCATGTCGGTGACAACCAGCCGGTGGATGCGCAGTTGGCCCAGGCGCGTGGCGGCCTGGCTGGCTGGCGCGTCGGCGTCTATGCTGGCGGCCGGCGACGACATTAGCTCAGCGGCGGTCAGGGCGCGCAGCAAAACCAGCTTGCCGGGGTCATCGCCCAGCCACTCACCGGCCAGCAGGTCGATATCCGACAGCACGCCCAACGGCATGCCGGTGGGGTCGGCGATGATGATGGCGTGCACGTGCTGCCGAATGAGGATAGCCGCGACCTCGCCCAGCGACGCGTTGGGCGGGCAGGTGATGAGGTTGGGGCGCATCAGGTCGCGAACACGCGTGATGGTCATCCGGGCGGTCCTTGCGGGATGATGAACAAACAGCCGACGCCAAGCCCGGCGATTATAGAAGGGCCGGCACAACTTGCCAAGCCCGGCGGCTGCTCCCATAATACGGCGCTGGCGGGGGGCAAGGAGCGATGATGCAGCGACGATTTTGGTTGGGGTTAGTGTTGGGCCTGCTGGCGTTCGTGGCGCTGAACCTGCTGGCGGCGCACCTGCGCTCGGACTGCGGGCTGCCGGCCTGGTTGGGGTTGTCCAACTGTGCCGACGACATCCAACGGGCAGGCTTTCCGTTCCTGTTCTTGGAGCGCGGCGGTTTCATCGGCCTGAACATCTTCTCTATGCCGGTCCTGCTTGCCGATTTGGGCGTGGCCCTGGCCGTCAGCGTGGCGCTCGGCTGGGCGGCGGCGCGCTGGGGGGCAGGGCCGAAAGCGTAACAGGCAAGTGACCAATTCCAAGCCTTGAAGATGTAGCCAACTAGGGTTACTATTAATCAGAATGTACTTCGAAATTGTCGGCGAAATCACTGACGTCGAAGTTATTGCGGTCGGAACAGCGATTCGTGACCTGGCGTGGCTTCGAAAGAAGTACGGGCTTGGCCGCTGGCGCAAGCTAAAAGGAAACGCACAAGTCAGGCTCGACTCTGGTACGCTGAGAAATGCCGAGATTTACTGGTACGAGGCAAGTGGAATAGGCCGTCGGTTGTTCAAAATCAAGCGATTTAGGGACTGAGCCAATGAAGACTATCCAGCCAACGCAATTTGCAATCTGCTTGAAGAGTAAAGATGCCGATGATTTGGTTGTGCGCCGGATCTATCCTGTACTGCCCGATGAGCAGGCCGCCAAGGATCGATACCTGCGTGTGATTGACGAGTCGGGCGAAGACTATTTGTACCCAGCCAGCTATTTCTTTCTGGTTGAATTGCCGGCCAAAGTGGAGCGTGCCCTGCGCCGCTCGCTGCCGGCGATGGCGGTGTAACGCGCCCGTATCACGGCTCGGCCAACCTTTCTACACTCCTCCGCACCACTTTTCCTTGCGCTGCACCGCCTTCTTTTTATCTGCCTTTCTCTTCTCTGTTAGACTCCGATCATGCCCAATCTCTACGCCTCCGCCCTCAGCGCCGTCGTCCGCTTCCTCAACCGCCGCGCGCGGCCGGTGACGACCGGCACATTCGCCTTGCCCGCCCTGCATGGCCCGGTGGAAGTGCTGCGTGACCGTTGGGGCATCCCGCACGTCTACGCCGGCGACGACCACGACCTGTTCATGGCGCAGGGCTTTCTGCACGCGCAAGAGCGGTTGTGGCAAATGGAGCTTAACCGCCGCGTCTCGCGCGGCACTTTGGCCGTCGTGCTGGGCGAGGCCGCGCTGCCTACTGACAGGCTGACGCGCACGCTCGGCTTCGGCCCGTTGGCCCAAGCCGACCTGGCGCTCACCGGCCCGCGCGAGCTTGAGATTCTGGAGGCCTACGCCGCCGGGGTCAACGCCCACCTGGCGCGGCGGCGCTTCCCGGCCGAGTTCACATTGCTGGGCCTCACCCCCGAGCCGTGGACCCCGCTCGACACGCTCGGCATTGGCCGGTTGATGATCTTCAACCTCTCCACTGGCTGGGCAGCCGAGTTGGTGCGCGCTCAGTTGATCGAGCAAGTTGGTGCCGCGCGCGCCGCCGACCTGGACATCCATTGGCCCCAAGGCGATGTGCCAACCTTGCCCGACGGCGTGCTCTTCAACCGGCTGACGGCCGACAACATTCTGCTGGCCGAGCAGGGGCCGTTCCTTGAGCGCGCGCACGCGACGGCGCATGGCAGCAACGCCTGGGCGCTGGCCGGCTGGCGCACCACCACCGGCCGGCCCATCCTGTGCAACGACATGCACCTGCGCATCTCCACGCCCGGCATCTGGTACATCAACCACCTGGAAGGCGGCGCTTACCGCGTCACCGGCGTCAGCTTGCCCGGCATCCCCGGCATCGAGGTCGGGCACAACGACCGCCTCGCTTGGGGCGCGACGCTGGCCTTCACTGATAATCAAGACTTGTTCGTCGAGCGCCTCGACCCCGCGAACCCGGCCCGCTATGAGTACCAGGGCCAACTGGTGGACTGCGAGACGCGCCAAGAAGAGATCGTCGTCAAGTTGAAGAAGGGGCAAACGCGCACACATGTCGAGACCGTGCGGACGACGCGGCACGGCCCGCTCATTGGCGACCTGCTGCGCGGCGGGCGTGACGGCCTGGCCCTCAACTCGTATGCCCTGCGCCCCAGCCGCGCCCTGCAAGGCTTTGCGCTGCTCGACCGGGCGCGCGGCTGGGATGACTTCGTGGACGCGATGGCCCTCATCACCGCGCCGCCGCTGAACGTGATGTACGCCGACGTGGACGGCAACATCGGCTATTGGGTGGCGGGCACGCTGCCGGTGCGGGCGCAGGGCCAGGGCACGGTGCCCGCGCCCGGCTGGACCGGCACGCACGAGTGGGTGGGCGAAGTGCCGTTCGCCGAGATGCCGCACGCGCTCAACCCGGCCAGCGGCTACCTCGTCTCGTGCAACCACGTCATCATGCCGGCGGCGGACGCGGCGGGCCAGCCCTATCCCCACTTCTTGGGGCTGCACTGGATGAACGGCTACCGCGCCCAACGCATCACTGCCGAGATCGAGCGGCTAGGGCAGCTTTCGCTGGCCGACTGCCGCGCGCTCCACATGGACTTTGAGTCGCTGCCAGGGCAGGAACTGGTGGCGCGGCTGCGGCGCTACGCTCTCACACCCGCCGCCGATGATGACGCCGCGCTCGGGCTAGACCTGCTGCTGGCCTGGGACGGCCGATTGGGTGCCGACAGCGTCGGCGGCACGCTCTACGAAGTGACGCTGCGCAAGCTGATGGAGGCGCTCGTGTCGCCCGCGCTGGGGCCGGAGTTGTTTGTGCGCTTCGCCGGCGGGCGCGGGCCACACTCGCTGCTGGCCTCCAACTCTGAGTTTCAGGGCCACGCCTCGGTGACCATCTTCGCCATGCTTGACGACGACGCCTCGCCCTGGGTGGCCGAGGCGGGCGGGCGCGCGGCGGTCTTAGAGCGGAGTTTGGCTGAGGCGGTGGGTTGGCTTAAGCAAGAGTTGGGTCCAGACCCCGCCCGTTGGCAGTGGGGGCGGCTGCACCAACTGACCGCGCCCCACGCGCTGGCGGTGCGCCGGCCGTTCGATCAGGTCTTCAACGTCGGTCCGTTCCCCATCGGCGGCGACACGGATACCGTTTGCCAGACGGCCTATGTGCCTGAAGCTCCCTATGCCGCCCAGGCCGCCGCGCCCTCCTACCGCCAAATTGTAGACCTCGGCCACCTCGACCGCTCAGTGCACATCGCGCCCTCAGGCAACTCTGGCCTCCTGGGCGACCCGCACTACGACGACCTGATGCCGCTGTGGCTCAAGGGCGAATACGTGCCGGCGCTGTGGTCGCGCGGGGCCGTCGAGGCCTCCACCGCCGAGCGCTTGCTGCTCACGAACGACGGCTAGGCGGCGGGCGGCTCGGGGGCTGGCGCTGCCGGTACCGCTTCGATGACGACCGGCTCTGCCACTGGCTCGGGCTTGAGGATCACCACGGCCAGCGGCGGCAGCGTCAGCAGCAGCGAGCACGGCTGCTCCTGCCACGGGATGGCGTCCGCCGGCAGGCCGCCGCGGTTGCCCATGTTGCTGCCGCCATACGCTGCCGCGTCGCTGTTCAGTAGTTCTTTATAGAAGCCCAGACGCGGCACGCCCACCCGGTAACCCTCGCGCGGCACCGGCGTGAAGTTCGCCACCAC
>JBBRZY010000310.1:0-6131 GCA_038252885.1 Anaerolineales bacterium
CCAGCGCGCGCGGATGCTGCCGGAGGCGCACAAGCGGCAGGTGTTTCCCGGCGGCGGCATCATTCACCCCACGCTGATCGTGGAGGGCGCGGCGGCCGGCACCTGGCAATGGCAGCGCGCCAAGGCGGGGTTGAGTGTGACGGTCAGTCCGTTCGCCCCACTGACTCCGGCGGTGCAGCGCGGCGTGGCGGATGCGGTGGAGGCGATGGGCCAATTTCTGGAAACCGGCCCGCTGGCGTGGCGTGAGGCGTGAATCAAAAAGGGCCGGAGCATGGCTCCAGCCCTCTAAGATCGCTCCTCATGCTACTGCGCGCGGGTGAAGACCAACAGCGCCGCGCCGCTCGCGTCCTTGAGCGTTAGCGTGTCGCCGGCCAGGTCGTAGCGGGCCACGTGGCCTAGAGCGCTCAGGTAGGCGCTCTCTTGCCCCATCAGGCCGCTATCGAGGCAGGCCATCTCGGTGCTGAACAGCTCGTCGAAACTCAAGTTGTGGCCCGTGGCGGCGTAAGTGCCGCCGTACGAGTTGCAGCCGCCCCGGCCGCTCATGTGCTGCTCGGGCTGAAAGCTCAGGTCCACGGTCACATCGGCGCTGACGAGCGGCTGGCCATTGAGCAGGGTCAGGTTCCAATGCGTGCCGTCCAGCGCTGAGCTGCTGTTGGCGAAAGAGATCGTGGCCCAGGCCAGCGCGGCGATGATGACGACCGCGAGGCTGCCGAAGATTAATCGTGTGCGGGTGCGACGGTGCATGACAACACTCCCTAAAGCTGCTGCGCTGGCCTCTGTCAGCGCAGACCGGATTCAGGCCTAAGACGCTTGTTGGGCCGGCGGGGTTCCCGCCGATGGAGGCGGGCCAGGTCTAAGGGGCGGGCGAGGCGTGGGCGGCGGCGAAGATGGCGCTCAGGAGTGAGTCAGGGCCGGGCGCGTCGTGCGGGATGGCCCAGATCATGAGGCCCGAGGCTTCGCGCTGGGCCAGGGCGGTTTTGGCCACAAGGGTGGGGCGGCCGTTGTAGTACACGGTCCCGCCGCCGTACTCAATCGAGTCCTGGTCGGCAGCGGCCGGGTCGGCGGCCAGCAGATCGCGGTAGGCCACCTCCGGCGCGCGGCCATAGAACGGCACGCCCAGCACCATTTGCTCGGGCGGCAGGCCGCGCCCGCGCCAGTAGGCCAGCGCGGCTTCGGCGTAGTCCAGCGAGGCGTGGTTGATGTCGGGGCCGTCGTAGGCCATCAGGTTCAGGAAGTCTACCTGCGCAAAGACCTTGGCCGGGATGCCATCGGCATTGTCGCCCAGGGCGGCCACGGCGGCGGTGAGCAGCCGGCCTGACGGGCGCAGGCCCTCGGCCAGCGCTGTCATCAGCTTCAGGTAGTGGTCGGCCGAGGCAGGCGCGGGGCCGGGATATTCCCAATCGAGGTCAATGCCGTCGAGGTCGTGCTGGGCGGCGAAGGCCAGCAGCGCGGCCACGAAGGCGGCGCGGGTGTCATCGTCGGCGGCCAACTGCTCGAACACTTCATCCCAGCCCCAGCCGCCGACCGAGATGAGCACCAGCACGCCCTGCGCGTGGGCCGCGCTGACGATGGCGGTCAGCTTCTCAGGATGCTCCAACGGGGCGAGCGTGCCGTCGGCGTTGGGGATAAGGAAGGCGTAGTTGAGGTGGGTCAGTTGGTCGTAGGGCAGCGCGTCGACTTCGGCGTCCCACTCGCTGACGTAGCCGATGAGGCGGAAGGCGGGGGCGGGCACAGGCGTCGCTGTGGTGGCGGGCACAGTGGGCGGCGGCGCGGCCGGCGTGAACAGCGCGCAGGCCAGGCTAACGGCCAGGGCGGGCAAGACGAGCAGGCGCAGCGGGTGGTGGAGCATGGGCCAGTAGAGTACGAGCGAACGCCCGGCGCGTCAACCCGGAGGTGGCGCAGGGCAATCGCATCTAAATTCCGTTAGATTCGAAAGGACCAAAAATATCTCAGAAACACGGCACTCGTATTCATAGGGTGAGATTTCTCACCGGCCAATGGGGAGCGTGGGGGCCACCGACCTGAGGCCGGGTTCGAAATGACAGATAAGAGGGGTTGGTCGGTCAACGCGCGCAAATTAGATGCAATTGCCCTGGGAGGTGGCGCGGCGCGGCTGGGCTATAATCGCTCGGGTGGCGAGCCTTCCGGCAATGGTCCCCGACTCACAAGTTCTACTCGACCAATTGGTGTCGCTGCGCGTGCTGCGCGCCGAGGGCAGTGAAGGCTATGCCTTTCGCCATGCCTTGATGCACCAGGCCGTCTACTCGACTCTGCTGCGGCGCGAGCGGCGGCGGCTGCACCGGGCGGTGGCCCAGACGCTGGTGGGCCTGTACGGCGGCACGCACCAGTTCACGCGCTACCTGGGCGACCTGGCCTATCACTATGCGCAGGCCGAAGATTGGGCGGAGGCCCAGCAGTACGCCCAAGCCGCCGGCGATGAGGCGTTGGCGCGCTATGCCCCGCATGAGGCGCTGGAGCACTTCACCCGCGCGTTGGAGGCGACACACGCGCTGGCGCAAACGGGCGCGCCGGAGCTTTATCGCCAGCGCGGGCGGGCGCACGAGACGCTGGGCGACTTCATGGCGGCGCAGGCTGACTATGCGGCGGCGTTGGCCGCGGCCATGCGGTCAGAACAGCCGCGGGCCGAGTGGCAGGCGCTGCTCGACCTGGGGCTGCTGTGGAGCGCGCGCGACTATGACCACGCCGGCGCGTACTATGAGCGCGCGCTGGCGCTGGCCCGGCAGATGGGCGATGGGGCGCTGCTGGCCCACAGCCTGAACCGGCTGGGCAATTGGCAGTTGAACCACGGCGAGCCGCGGGCGGCGCTGGTGCAGCACCGGGAGGCGCTGGCGATCTTTGAGTCGCTGGCTGACAGCGCCGGGCAGGCCGAGACCTTTGACCTGCTGGGCATGACGAGTTACTTGAGCAGCAACCTGCCGGCTGGCAACGCCTATACGCAGCAGGCGGTGGGGTTCTTCCGGCGGCTGGATGACCGCACGGCGCTGGCGTCGGCCCTGACAACGCAGATGATGCGCAGTGTGAACGCGCTGACCGACACGCTGCCGCCCCAAGCGCCGATCTTGGTCGTGCTGGCGGCGGGCGATGAGGCGCTGGAACTGGCGCGCGGCAATCACAACCGCCCGGGCGAGGCCTTTGCGCTGGCGCTGCGGTCGTTGTGTCTGTCGCCGTTGGGCGCTTACACCGAGGCGCTGGCGGCCGGGCACGAAGGGCTGGCGTTGGCCGAGGCGATTGACCATCAGCAGTGGCAGACCTGCGCGTTGTGCAGCCTGGGCGTGGCGCACCTCGACCTGGGCAACTACGCGACGGCGGCGGCGCTGTTGGGGCGGGCGCAGGCCTTGGCCGAGGCGATTGCCTCTTCGTACTGGCAGGCAGTGACGGCCGGCTGGCTGGTGCTGGCCCACTTGGGGCCGGGGCCGTCGGCGGCGGCGTTCGAGCGGGCGCACGCGCTGCTGCGGCCGGTGTTTGACGAAGCGCACGCGCCGCACCCACTGGGGCTGCGGGTGGTGTGGTCGGCGCGGGTGGAGCTGGCGCTGGCCGAGGGGCAAGCGGCCGATGCGCTGGGCTGGCTGGACCAACTGCTGGCGACCGTACCGAACGAGCCGCGACCGCAGTTTGGCGACATCCCCCGGTTGGCGTGCTTGCGGGCGCGGGCGCTGCTGGCGCTGGGCCGGGTGGCCGAGGCGCGGACCTTGCTGGAAGCGGCCGAGGCGCCGGCGCGGCTGGCCGGCGCGCCGCTGGGCCGGGCGCGGCTGGCGCTGGGTCTGAGCCAGGTGTACGCGCGCCAGGGGCAAGCGGCGGCGGCGGTTGAAGCCCGGGCCACCGCTGAGCAGGTATTCGCTGAGTTGGCGGCCAACCTGGTTGACCCGGCGCTGCGCGCGACCTTCGAGCGCACCGCGGCGGGCTGGTTGGCGGCCGCGACCGGCTGACGGCGCGCCTTTAGCCGGGGGGGCGTGTCAGCGGGCCGAGGCGCAGGGTGGCCGGCTGTTCCCAGAAGGCGCTCAGGCGGCCCACCTCGGCGGCCAGCGCGGCGCGCTGGTCGGCGCTGAGTTTCGCAAAGGCTTGCACTCGCACGACGCTGCGCCCGCTCTTTTCCTCGCTCTGCCACACGCCCGCCACAATCCCTTCAACTAACAAGACCGGCAGCCCGGTAGCGCCCTCATAGCGCCCACGGCCGAGCGCGAAGATCGGCGGCTTGACGGCCGGCGGCACCACACGTTCGCGCGGCCCGGCGGCGAAGACGTAGACGTCATACTGCGGCAGCAGGCGCAGTGGGCTGGGGGTCACGGTCCAGCGGCGGGCGGCGTCGGCGGCGAGCAGGTAGGCCGGGCGGCCCTCAAACTCCACGGTCACCAACTCGTCGCCGAGCGCGGTGAAGACGGCCTGGGCCTCGTCGGGCTTGAGCCAGAACCAATGGCCGAAGTCGTGGGCGGTGGCGGGGCCATAGGCCGACAGGAAACGGCGGGCGACCTCGCGCAGCGCGGCCTCGGGGTCAATGACTTCCCAGTTGCCGCCACGCCATTGGTCGGCGCGCACAAAGGTGACCTGGCTGCCCTGGCTGGGGCCGAAGCACAGCCGGCCGGTGAAGGCGGCGGGTGGCAGCAACTCGCCCCAGGTGGAGCGCAGCCGCTCGGCGGCCCACGGGCCCAGGCGGGCGGCGACGACCTGGGCCAGGGCGGGGCGGGTGAGGCACTGGCCGTCGAGCGCGGCGGCGATGGCGGCCAGCAGGTCTTCGCCTTGGGCGGGCGACAGGCCGGCGTCGGCGTACCAGTGCGCGGCGCGCCGGTGGTGCCAGGCTTGCAGGGCGGCCATCCACAGCGGCAGTTCGGCGGCGGGCAGCAGGGCGAGGGTGCCGCGCGGGCCGTAGGTCTTGACGAGGGTGCGGCGCTCCCAGAGCGCGGCGCGCACGGCGGCCTGGGTGAGGCCGGCCACGCGCGCGCCCAGCGACCAGGCGGCGGCCGAGAGCACCTGGGCTTGCAGCCCGCCCACAGCGCCCACGACGGCCACGGCCTGGCCCAGCGGCGCGGGCCGATGCAGGTGGTGGCGTGTTAGCCGGCGCGTGACGACGGCGGGCCAGGGGAGGGGGCGCGGAGGCGTTGGCATGGGGCAGAGGGTATAGGCGGGCTAGGCGGGGAGCTGGTCGAAGTAGCTGTAGGGGAAGAACGTGCCCTGGCTGCGGCGCTGGCGCAGGGCGGGCTGGGTGGCCCAGGCGTAGTCTATGACCTCTGGGCCGAGGGCAGGGGGGCCGAGGGCGGCGCGGGTAACTTGGGCCAGCCAGAGATCTTGCAGGCGGTCTTCGCGGGGCAGGCGCTGCCAGCGGCGGAGTTGGGCGGGGGCGAGAGCGAGGCCGAGCTCTTCGCGGGTCTCGCGCCGGGCGGTGGTGAGGCTGTCTTGGCCGGTTTGGGCGTAGCCGGCGGTGATGGCCCAGACGCCAGGGTCGGCCGCGAGGTCGAGGGCGCGGCGCTGGATCAGGTAGGCGCCGGTTTCATCCCGAATCCAGACATGGACGACGAGATAGTATTCGCCGGGGGCGAGGGCGGTGCCGCGCGGGACGGTGCGGCCCGTGGGCGCGCCGGTGGAGGTGTAGAGGTCGCAGAGTTCCATGAGATGGCTTTGGGCTTGCCCTCAAGCTTGCGCCGGCAACTCTTCGCGGATCGCGCGGCGCAGCGTGGCCTCGAGCGGCTCCTGACGCTGCTGCGCAAACTCGCGGAGTGCGGCGTTGATTAGCGACTGATAGTTGCCACCGCCGGCAGCGCTCACCTGAGTGCGAAACCATCCTAAAACATCTTCGTCGAGGCGAATGGTGATGCGCGTTTTACCAGGCGTCAGCCGCACTATGGCGCCGCGCTGGCCTGGGCTGAAATCATAGCTAATTTTCTTTGGCATCTGATAGAAGTTCGGCCGCACGGATCAGTAGATGGTTGTTGCTTGTAAGCGGCAACATTGTACGCCGATTGGCAGCCTTTTTTCGCTTTCAGGCGGCGGGCGGCTGGCCGCGCACGGCCCAGGCGCGGGCGATGAGCGGCAGGCTGCCATCGGGCGCGGCGGGCACCCCCGTGCGGAACCAGGGGCCGGTATCGGCCTGCAGGCGGGTGCGCAGGGCGGCGCGGCGG
>JBBRZY010000311.1:0-6103 GCA_038252885.1 Anaerolineales bacterium
AGGCCCGCACCTCTTCGAGCGCATGGGCGTTCAGACGCTGCAGCTTTTGGAAACCAAACAGTTCCAGTCGGGCACGGTCGCCCTTCATTACCAAGTCGTTCCACCGCCCAGGTGAGCAGCAGCGCCCGCGCCTGAGGCGCTGATATACTATCCGCAGCGTCGGCACAGCCACTCTGGCCCGCCGCGCCCCAAGGAGCGCCATGGCCTCGACCCACGACCACCACGATCACGCGCACCCGCCCGAACTGGATGAGACCATGCAGGCCCTGCGCGACCTCCTGCTCTCAGTCAAGACCATCGCCGTCGTCGGGCTGTCGAACAAGCCCGACCGGCCGGCCCACAACATCCCCGCCTACCTGCAAAGCCAGGGTTACACCATCATCCCGGTCAACCCCACCATCAGCGAGGCGCTGGGCGAAAAAGCCTACCCCGACCTGCGCGCCGTCCCCGTGGCGATGGATGTGGTGCAAATTTTCCGCCGTTCCGAAGATGTGCCGCCCATCGTCGAAGACGCCATCGCAATCAAAGCACCGATTGTCTGGATGCAGACCGGCATCATGCACGAAGCCGCCGCTGAGCGCGCTGAGGCGGCCGGGTTGGTGGTGGTCATGGACATCTGCATGGGCACCACCCACCAATATTTGCGCTCCATCGGCGCGCTCTAGCGCCAGGATGAAAGGCCCACTTTGACTGACACCCCGCTGGCCGCCGCGCGCGGCTTTGAGATTGGCGTCATGTCGCTGGGTGAGCACATCAGCGACGCGCGCACCGGCCGGCTGATCAGCGCCGAGCAGCGGCTGCGCGAGATCGTAGACGCCGCGCGCCTGACCGACCAGGCCGGGCTGGACGTGTTCGGCGTGGGCGAGCATCACGCCCTGGACTTCGCGGTCTCGGCTGTGCCGGTGGTGCTGGCCAATATCGCGGCGGTCACCGAGCGCATCCGCCTGACCAGCACGGTGACCATCCTGAGCACGGCCGACCCGGTGCGTGAGTTTGAGGCGTTCGCCACGCTCGACCTGCTCTCCGGCGGCCGGGCCGAGATGATCGCCGGGCGCGGCGCATTCACCGAGTCGTTTGCGCTGTTTGGCTACGACCTCAATGAGTATGACCAGCTCTTTCCGGAGAAGCTGGAATTGCTGCTCAAGCTGCGCGCTGACGAGCGCGTCACCTGGCAGGGGCGCTTTCGCTCGCCGCTGGCCAACGCCGAGGTGACCCCGCGCCCGGTGCGTCCGCTGCCGATTTGGATTGGGGTGGGGGGCACGCCGGCCAGCGCGGTCCGCGCCGGCCAACTGGGCCTGCCAATGGTGGTAGCCATCATTGGTGGCGCACCGGCGCAGTTCGCGCCGCTGTTCGATCTCTACCGGCGCACCGGGCTGGCGGCCGGGCATTCGTTGGCCGAGCTGCGCACCGGCGTTACCAGCTACGTGCATATCGCCGATAGCGCCGAGCAGGCGATTGACGAGTTTTACCCCTATCACGCGCACTACTTTAACGAGCTAGGCGTGAAGCGCGGGCGCAACATGGCCCTGCCGCGTGGCGAATACGAGCGCATGACTGGCCCAACCGGCCCGTACTTCGTGGGCAGCCCGCAGCAGGTGATTGATAAGCTGCTCTACCAACATGAGCTGTTTGGGCATCAACGCTTTATGGCGCAGGTGGATATCGGCGGGCAGCCCTACGCCCAGGTGGCGCGCACCATCGAGCGCCTGGCGGCCGAGGTAGCGCCGGCGGTGCGCAAGGCCACGGGCGGATGATGGTCGTCTGAATACCGACGGGAAAGTCCGAGCCCGCGCCATAGCCCTCACAAAAGCACCGGCCCAGCAGTTTCGCTGGGCCGGTGCTTTTCATTTCTTTTTCGGCTTGCGCGGCGGGGCCGTTGGCGCGCGCGGTGTGCTGGCGCGCGGCATCATCAGCAGCGTCAGGCCGGCCAGGCGGTGCAGCTCCACCTCGCTCACGCCTTTGCGCAAAGCCCAGCGCCGCCAGCGCCGGCTCGAATAGATGCCCCAGGCCATGCTCAGGCTGAACGCCGCCAGCAGCCGCACCCATTCGCTCACTTGCCCGGCGGGTAGTAGCCCTTGCAGCAGCGTCGACATGCCGTAGAACAGGGCCACCACCGGCACGTTTACCACCAACTGCCCGGCGATGATGGCCCGCCAGGCCGTCATGGGTGGGCGTGTGGGCGGGGGTTGCTCCATGCGGGCGGCCTAGCCTTCGCTGGCGGGCGGCGCGGCCGGTGGCGGCGGCGCGGGTGGCAACGCGGCCGGAGGCGGTTCGGGCGGCGCGTCCTGCGCGGGGCGGCGGAAGATAAAGGCCACGTACAGCGTGGTGCCGTTGCCCTCCACCGGAAAGGCGCTCACCAACTCCCAGCCCTCGCGCCCCATGCGCGTGATATGGTCCCAGTCGGTGCTGCCGTCGGCGTACTTCGTGCGCCAGATTGACGAAAGCTGCGGTATGCCGGCGGTGTTCGTCAGCCGGTCACTGTGCGTGATCGAATATTCCCAACCCTGCTCTGGTTTCATCCCCGGCATCATAAGCGCATCCTCCCAAACCCTAGTGCTTCGAACGATTATACGAGTGAAGCGACGTCAAGGGGAGTCACCTGCCCCCGAGTACCTTGGGTCCCCTGAGTCCCGTGCGTCTCCACGCTCGTCACGGCGCGGCGACCACGCTAAACGTCCACGTCACCGCCTGCCCATTGGTCGTGATCGACACCGTGTAGCTGTTGCCTGCCACCAGCGACAGTTTGGGGATCAGCACGATCGCGTCGCGCGCCGCCAGGCTGGCGCGGCCCAGCGCCTGCAAACTCGGGTTGCTGTTCGTGTAGCTGGTCTCATCAAACAGGCAGTGCTCAAGCACGGTCACGCCTTGTTTGAAGCTGTGGGCGCTGACGTCGGGCGTCAGGTCGCCCGGCCCCATTTGCAGAATGATAGGCAGGCCGCTGCCCAGCCCGAGCGTAAAACCGGGGCAGCTCGTCAGCGGGTCGGGCTGCTCGGCGCCGTCGTAGCTGGTCAGGTAGACCGTGGTGTTGTGGTCGGGCCACTTAAGCGGGAACTGCACGGCGCCCGGCAGGCTGCCCAGGCCGCGCCGCACGTCGAGCGCCGCCGCCATGTCGAAGACCGAAAAGTCGCGCCGGTAGCTGCCGAAGCCGGTGGTTGCCAGCGCCGGGTCGAGCACGTCCAGTGCGTGAAACGGCCACTGCATCCACTGGTCTAGCGCCTGCCGATCGCTGAAGCTGACCGGACCCTGCAGTTGCAAAATGCTGTTCGGCCCCGCCGCCGCACCCTCGGCCGTGTACCACGGCGCGCTGGGCGTCTCGACGCTGGCGGCGGTCTGGTTTTCCACCATATAGCGCGCATGCTTGGCCGCGCCGTCGCTCCAACCGGCGTTCTCGCTCAGCCCCGGCAGGTGTGCCACGGCCCGGTAGTAGCCCAGGTAGGTGCGCCAATCGCCGCTGGCCGGTGGTGTCACCGGCGGCGGTGTGACCGAGGGCGTGGGCGTTGGCGGTTGCCAGACCATGGGCAGCCAGGCCATTGGTGACGGCGTGCCGAGCGGCTGGGCGGGCGTGGCCGGCCGGCCCCCCACTGGTGCCAGGCTCAGCGCTAGCAACCCGGCCAGCCCCAACGCCAGCAGCAGCAGCGTCCCCTCGGCGCGGCGGTTAGGGGTCATGCGGGCGTCTCCTCTTTCTGCCGGTCCCACTGGGCCTGGAGCACGCGCAGCCCAAAGAAACCGTACAGGAACGGGAGCCAGAAGGTGAAGCCGCGAAAGGCCAGGGTGATGACCGTGGCCGCCGCCAGCGGCACGCCCTGCGTGCTGAGGGCCAGCGTCATCGCCCCTTCCACCACGCCCAGGCCCGACGGTGTGGGCGAGACCAGCGTGAACAGGTGCCCAATGCTAAAGCCAGCCACCAGCGTGCCGGTTGAGAACGGTTCGTCAAACGCGAGGAACATAACGGCCAGCAGCGCGATGAGCAGCGCCTTGCCGAACAGCGCCAGCAGCGCCGGCGGCACATAGGCCCGCCAGTTGGTGCGCAGCGCGCCCAGCCCTTCGCACGCCTCCTGCGCAAACTCGTGCGCGCGCGCTTCCGACAGGTACGGCCGCCGCAAGAACGGCCGCAGCAGCGCATTGATGCCCCGCGCCAGCGCCAGCAGCACGCGCTCAAAAGTCGGCGGCGAGGCGGCCCCCAGCACCAGCAGCCCCGACAGCGCCAGCGCGGCGACCAGCAGGATGGCGGTGGCCCCCAGCTCTACGCCGGTGAGGTCGTTGCGGCGGATGAGCACGACCAGCCCGACCGCGACCGCGCCCAGCACCGAAAAGTACTCCGACAGCACGTACAGCACGCCGGCAATCGTCACGCGCGCCGGCGACAGCCCGCGCCGCCGCCCGTCGGTGATGAACAGCGCCATGCCGCCCATGCCGCCCGACGGCGCGGCGATGTTGACGAAGTTGTTGCTGATGGCCAGCGGCAGCAGGTGGCGCAGATGCGCCTCCAGCCCAAGCAGGCGGTAGATGGCGCGCAAGGTCAAGGCGATGTTGACCAGCCAGGCGACTTGCAGCACCAGGGCCAGCCCCAACCACCAGCCATTGCCGCGTTGGATGGTCGCGACCACCTGTTGAACTTCGGTGAAACGAGACAGCGCCAGGTAGACGGCCAGCAGAAGCACGAGGGCAAGTATCAGACGACGCATGCTCAGCGATTATATCGTAGGCCTGGCGTGTGCTGGTTGGAGGTCGGAAGTCGGAGGTCAGAAGTCAGATGGCGGCTGTCCCCTAACACCTGTTCCCCAATCACCAAGGCCTTTTAAAAGAGGCCGCCCCCACTTGTGCCAGCAAGGGGGGGCGGGGAGGAGAGTAAACGCGCTGCTGAGGATTACGAGCGCGGTCGTTCAACCAGAGTGGCTGTCAGGGTCTGCGGCTGGCCGTTGCGCACAATGCTCAGGCTGACGCTCTCGCCGACGGCGTGCGACCACAAGGTATTGATGAAGGCGTGCGTGCCGTCCAGGACGACCCCGCTCACGGCGGTGATGATGTCGCCCTTCTGCAAGCCGGCGGCGGCGGCCGGGCTGTCAGCCGACACGTCCGTCACATACACGCCCCACTGGGCATCCAAGTTGTACTGGTTGGCGATGGCCGGCGTGACGCTGTCCCACGAAATGCCCAGGTACGGGTGCGACACATAACCGTTCTCAATCAGTTGGCCGGCTGTGGCCCTGACCACGTTCGAGGCGATGGCGAAGCCGAGGCCCTCGGCCTGGTCGGCGCTGCTGCCCGAACTGCGCAGCACCAATGTGTTGATGCCCACGATCTGCCCGGCCAGGTTCACCAGCGGTCCGCCCGAATTGCCGTGATTGATGGCGGCGTCGGTTTGGATCAGGTCTTGCATTTGGAAGTTCGCGGCCGTGTCAATTGAGCGGCCGGTGGCGCTGACCACGCCCACGGTCACGGTGTTGCGAAATTCACCCAGCGGCGAGCCGATGGCGATGACGGTTTCGCCCTGGTTCAAGGCGTCCGAGTTGCCAAATTCGGCATAGCCGGGGATGTCGCCGGCCACCTTCAGCACGGCCACATCGGCGTACGGGTCGGTGCCGATCAGGCGCGCGTCTACCGTGGTGCCGTCCTGGTAAATTACTTGCAGGCTCTGGTTGCCGTCGACCACATGGTTGTTGGTGATTAAGTAACCGTCGGCCGAGAAGAACACGCCCGAGCCCGAGGCCTTCTGGCCGCCGCCCAGGTCATTGATGACGGTCACGACCGCCGGGCTGACGCGTGTGACCGCGTCTTCGACGGCCGAGTTGATGTCGACATTCACGGTGTTGGTCTGCGCCACGGCGTTGGCCACGGCCGGGTCGGTGGCCGGGGGGGGCGTGTTTTGGCTGCTGCGGACGGCCGCAAACACGGCTGCGCCACCGGCCGCCGCGCCGAACAGGGCTGACCCGCCCATCAAGGCTACTGCCATGCACGATAAGATGATGCGTCTAACAGTCATACCGTCACTCCTGCTGAGATAGTTGTTGCTGCTTGCCCTACGCTGCCTATCTTCGGCCCGGCAGGTTAAGCGGGGCTTAGTGGTCACACTGATATTCATTAATAGTCCAGCCCTCAGGGC
>JBBRZY010000312.1:0-6102 GCA_038252885.1 Anaerolineales bacterium
GCTGCAGCGCGGAGGCCCGCGCAGACCCGGTGCGGGTGGGCGCGGGTGCGGCCAAGCGGCGAGCGTGCTGTCGGCTGGCCCAATACGGCTGCGGCCCGTCAGTCCGCGCAGACCCGGTGCGGGTGCGGCCAAGCGGCGGGCGCGCTGTCGGCTCGCCCAAAACGGCTGCAGCGCGGAGGCCCGCGCAGACCCGGTGCGGGTGGGCGCGGGTGCGGCCAAGCGGCGAGCGTGCTGTCGGCTGGCCCAATACGGCTGCGGCCCGTCAGTCCGCGCAGACCCGGTGCGGGTGGGCGCGGGTGCGGCCAAGCGGCGGGCGCGCTGCCCTATCGCTTTCGCTTTCTCTTTTCTTTCCGCCGCTTGTCTCCCAACCCTCAATAATACCGGGTGAAAGACGGCCTTCGTTTCCCTTATGACAGTACCCGTGCTATCATGACGACCTTATGGCCCCCCAACAGCGTGAGCGGATTTTGGTGGTGGACGACGATCCCGGCGTGCGTGATCTGATCGTGCAGCAGGTGCTGGAGCCGCAAGGCTACCAGGTGGAGGCCGCCGCGGATGGCGCCACCGCCCTGCAAAGCGCGCTGCGCACCCCGCCCGACATTATTATAACGTCCCTCGATCTGCCGGGACTGTCGGGCCGCGACCTGATGGCGGCGCTGCGCAGCCAAGGTTTTGAGACCACCATCATCGCCACCGGGCCGCGCGGGGCCGACTCGCAGGCGGTGCAGGCCTTTCGGTTGGGGGCCAAAGACTATCTGGGCAAGCCGCTGCGCGAGGCCGAGCTGGTTTCGAGCCTGGACCACGCGCTGGCCGATGTGCGGCTGCGGCGCGAGCGCGAGAGCCTGTCGGACCGGCTGGCGGCCGCCAACCTGCAGCTTGAAAAGCGCGTGAAAGAACTGACCACGCTGGCCGGCATTGGCAAAGCAGTGACGGCGGTGACGGCCCTGACGCAGTTGTTCACGCGGCTGCTGGAGGCCGGGCTGTTCGTGACCGAGGGCGATGTGGGCTGGCTGATGCTGGCCGAAGAGGCCGTGGGCAAGCCGATTTTGCGGGCCGGCAAGAACCTGCCCAACCTGACGACTATTCGCATCAACCAGCCGTGGGATGACGGCATCTCGTCGCTGTTGATGCTGTCGGGCGAGGGGCTGACGCTGGCCGGCTCGGCGCTGGCCAAGCTGCGGGCCGGGCAGGTGGTGAAGGCCGCCGTGGCAGTGCCGCTGAAGGCCAAAGACCGCGTCATCGGGGTGATCGTGGCCGGCAACCGCACGGGCAAGCCCTTCACCGAGCGCGATCAGGCCATGCTGTCGGCGGTGGCCGATTATGCCGTGATTGCGATTGTGAATGGGCGCTTCTTCCAGGCGATGGAAGCGCGGGTGCAGGCCTTGCAGCAGGGCTATGAGGCCCAGGTGGCTGACAACGGCCGCAAGAATCAGACCCTCCAGCGCGTCGCCCAGCAGTTGCGGGCGCCGCTGATCCAGGCGCGCGGCACGCTCGAGCCGCTGGTGCACGGCCAGAACGGCATATTGACCCCGGCCCAAGCCGAAAGCGTGTACGCCGCGCTCGAACGGCTGGCGGCGCTGCAGCGGCTGGTGGACGAACTGCCGGTCACGGCCCAACCCGCCAGCGGCGCGACCAAGACCACCACCTGAGACGGCCTGACAGAGGTGGTCACCGTCGGCGCGGGTTCTCACCGCAAGGTGTGGTCGTTATAGCCACTATCTGACCGACCTCAATTTTTTAGGATAGAGGATGGGCAAGCCCATCCCCTATCCTAAAAAATTGTCTGCCGGCCCAAAACGGCAGCGGCGGTCAGCCAGGCGGCGCAGACCCGGTGCGTGTGTGAACATTCGCCACCAACCCGCTGACCATCAGAAAGCATGAGAACGTGCCGGCCGGCCCAGAACAGCGGCGGTCAGCCAGGCGGCCTACTGCGCGGTTCGTTCGCGGCGAGGCAGGCCACCGCCACTGGCGCGCTCGAACAACCCCACCGCGTGAACTAACGCCCCGGCTCCGCCGTAGTACTCACGGGTTATGGGCGCGCGCCGCCCAATTGACTCGTCCGGGGCTGTTTTCGATGCTATCATACGCGCGCTGGTGCCACCTCAGTAGGATGCGGGTATGGCTTCCGAAAAAATCTTAGTCATTGACGACTCGCGCGAGATGCGCGACCTGATGGTCAACTACATCCTCCGGCCCAACGGCTATGACACGCTCATGGCCGAGAACGGCCTGACCGGCCTGAACATGGCCCGGCAAGACACGCCCGATTTAATCATCGCCGACATGAAGATGCCGGAACTGACCGGCCTGGAGCTGGCGCAGATGGTGCTGCGCGAGGGGCTGGGCATTCCGGTGATTTTGGTGACGGCGGAAGGCTCGGAGGAACTGGCCAAGCTGGCGCTGCGCAGCGGCGTGGCCGACTACATCATCAAGCCGTTCAGCGAAGAGGAACTGCTGGGGGCGGTGCGGCGCACGCTCAGCGCGGTGCAGAGCCGGCGCGAGACGGTGCGGATGCAGGCCGAATTGGCGGCCGCCCACCAGACGGTGGTGCAGCGCCTAAAAGAGCTGGAAACGCTGACCAACATCGGCCGCGAAGTGACCTCGGTGCTCGACCTGGACATGGTGCTGGCCAAGGTGGTCGAGGCGGCGGTGAACCTGACCGGGGCCGAAGAAGGCTCGCTGCTGCTGCAGGACGACACGGCCCACGAGTTGACCATGCGGGCCAGCAAGAACTTTGAAGACAGCTTCGTGCGCACCTTCCGGCTGCGCTCGCAAGACTCGCTGGCGGGCTATGTGGTGCGCACAGGCGAGGCGGTGCTGCTGGACGAGAACTCGCCGCAGAAGATCAAGACCGCCTATCTGGTGCACAGCCTGGTGTACGTGCCGCTGAAGGTGCGCGAGCGTGTGATCGGCGTGCTGGGGGTCGACAACCGGCGCGCCGGGCGGGCCTTCACCCGCCACGATCAGCGGCTGCTGCAGGCGCTGGGCGACTATGCGGTGATTGCGATTGACAACGCCAGCCTGTTCGCCCGCACTGAGCGCGAGCGGGCCCAACTGGAAACGATCTTGCGCGAGACCGAAGACGGCGTGATCGTGGTCGACGCGCAGAACAAATTGATCTTGATGAACCCGACTGCGCGCACGGCCTTCGGCGTGAACAGTGCCGACATCGCCGGGCGCGATTTTGCCAGCGTGATCCGCAGCGCCGAAGTACGCGAGTTGTTCCAGGGCAAGGGCCGCCGGGCCGAGGTGACGTTGGACGATGGCCGGGTGTTTAACGCCCACCTGACGCCGATTGTGGATGTGGGCCGGGCGGTGGTGCTGCAAGACATCACCCACCTGAAGAAGCTCGACCGGGTGAAGAGCGAATTTGTGACGACGGTGTCGCACGACTTGCGCTCGCCGCTGACGGCCATTTTGGGCTACGTGGAGTTGATTAGCCGGGCCGGACCGATCAACGAGCAGCAGGCTGAGTTCATCCGACGGGTGCAGTACAGCGTGCAGTCGATCACCTCGCTGATTACCGATTTGCTCGACCTGGGCCGGATCGAGGCCGGCTTCGACTCGCAGAAGGAGCCGACGCACCTGGCGCTGGTGGTGCGCTACGCGGTGGATGGGCTGCGGCAGCAGTCGGACTTGAAGCATCAGACGCTGCAAATCAACGTGCCGGAAAATCTGCCGCCGATCTTTGCCAACCCACCGCGCGTGCGCCAGATGCTGGCCAACCTGATCGACAACGCCATCAAGTACACGCCCGAGAGCGGCCAGGTGAGCGTGACGGCCCGCAGTGAAGATGGGCTGATCTGGATCACGGTGACCGACAACGGCATGGGCATCCCCCCGGCCGACCTGCCGTATATTTTCGACAAGTTCTACCGCGCCTCGAACAGCCGCCAGGACTATGCCGGCACCGGGTTAGGGCTGTCGATTGCGAAGTCGATCGCTCTGAACCACGAGGGCCGCATCTGGCCCGACTCGCAGCCCGGCGCGGGCACGACGTTTACGATTGTGCTGCCGCAGCACACCCCGGCCGGGCAGGCCAAGACGGCGGCCAGCCCGGGGTAAGTGGGGCAGCGAGAGACAGTGTGCGTGAAAGAGAGACCGATGCTGGTCTCTCTTTTTTGTTGCGATGGGCCGTTGGACGGACCTCTATCCCCCGGCCCCTTTCCCCGGCGCGGGGAAAGGGGTGCCCATGGGATGAGGGGCGGATTGATCACCGCGCTACGCGCTATGGCGCGGCATATTCGTTTCACACCTGCCCAGAATCAGGCTGCCCGTCGTGGGTCGGGCATGGGTTCGTGACAACATCCGTTGCCAGCTACGGCAACACGCTGAAGGTGATCTCGGCGGAGGTGAGAGTCGCGCCGGTGGTCAGGCGGGCTTCAGCGACGAGGGTGTGCGCGCCAGGCGCGAGCGCCCACCACCACTCAAAGGGGGCGGTGGTGGCAGTGCCGAGCGCTTGGCCGTCGAGGCGGTAGGTGACCGAGCGCAGCGGGCCGGCGGCGGCCACGCGAAAGACCACCTGCTGGCTGGCCAGCGGCAGGCGCGGCGAAATCTGGTAGATGGTGTTGGGGTCGGGCGCGATGAGCTGCAGCGCCGCCGTCGGCGATTGGCCGGCGGCCACGACGGCGGTGGGCGGCTGCGGAAAGCCGTTCTGGCGCGCCCACTCTTGCGCTTGGGCCGGCAAGACTAAGAACACGCGCGTCACCACGAACGCGGGCGGCGTGGTGGGGCCGGCCAGGCCGCCAGTGCGGGTGTCGAGCGCGAAGGCCTGATAGAGGTCGTCGGGTTGGGTGGGCGCGGCCCCGGCCAGGAACCATTCGGTGCTGGTGCGCGGACAGAGCGGCGTGGGCAGCCGGCCGGAGGGCACGCACACCTCCGCCCGCACCAAGCCGGCCGGCGCGGTGAAAGCCTGCTCTGGCTTGCCGGCCAGCGCGGCGCGCATGAAGTCGTGCCAGATCGGCCCGGCGCCGGAGACGCCGCTCAGGTTGAGCATGGGCGAGTTGTTGGCGTTGCCAACCCACACGCCCACCACTAACTCGGGCGTATAGCCCATGGTCCAGTTGTCGCGATAGTCAGTGGTGGTGCCGGTTTTCACTGCCGCCGGGCGGCCGATTTGCAGCACGCTGTTGAAGCCAAAGGTCGGGGCGCGGGCGTTGTTGTCGGAGAGGATGTCGCTGATGAGGAAGGCCACGCGCTCGTCGAGCACGCGCGCGGCGACGGGCGGATGCCACTGCTCGACCAGCGAACCGTCGGCGCGCTCGACGCGCAACAGGGCGGTCGGCTCGACGCGCAGGCCGCCATTGGCGAACACGCCAAAGGCCGCCGTCAGGTCGAGCAGGCGCACTTCGCCGCCGCCCAGCGTGAGCGAGAGATCGTAGCGGTTGGGGTCAGTCAGCGTGGTCAAGCCCATGCGCCCGGCCAGACCGAGAAAGGTGGGCAGGCCCACCTGTTCGAGCGTGAGCACGGCCGGCAGGTTGAGGCTGCCGGCCAGCGCGGCGCGGGCCGACACCGGGCCGTGGTAGGCGCGGTCGTAGTTCTGCGGCACGTAGGAGAAGCCCTCTTTGGTGACGAAGGCCGTGCGCACATCGAGCAGCATGGTGGCCGGGCTCCAGGGGCAGGCGCCGGGCGCGGCGGCGGCGCAGTACTCGGGCGAGAAGGCGGCGGCATAGGTGAGCGGCTTCATGGCGCTGCCGGGTTGGCGCGGGGCCAGCGCCAGGTTGACCGCGCCGGCGATCTCGTCGTTGAAGTAGTCGGGCGAGCCAAGCAGCACCAGGATTTGGCCGGTGTGCGGGTCGAGCGCCACCAGGGCGGCGTCGGTGGCGTTGGGCGGCGGGCCGTCGCCGCTGGTCAGGTCGGCCAGGCGGCGCTGGGCAATGTCTTGCGCGGTGCGCGTCAGGTCCAGGTCGAGCGTGGTCCACACGGTGAGGCCGGAGTAGAGCACCTCCGGGCCGTAGCGGCGCTCCAGCACATTCCACACATAGAACACAAAATGCGGCGCTTCGATGGGGAAGGCCGCCGCGCTCCATTGCAGCGTTTCGGCCCGCGCCAACTGGGCCTCGGCCGGGTCGAGCCCGCCCTGCTTGACCATCAAGTCGAGCA
>JBBRZY010000313.1:0-6048 GCA_038252885.1 Anaerolineales bacterium
CGCGAATCCCCTCGAAAGTCATAGTGGGATTCATGCCTGCCGAGGCGTGTGCGGGCCGGGCGGCGGACCTATGATGCGGGAGTATTCCCACATCCAGCCTTCCAACCGCCACGGAGATCACGCCCATGACACCTGCCCCTGCGCCGCTTAAGATTTGGACGCCGCTAAGAGCGGTGGTTGGCTTCGCCGCGCTCATCAACCTGCTGGTCGGGCTGATCTTCATCATCGGGCCGGAGGTGGGGGTGAACCTGTGGCCGTCGCCGGTAGGCTCGACCATCTCGCGCTTCATCGGGGCCATCATCTTCGCCAACGGCATCGGCTCGGCGCTGGTCACGTGGAACGGCGCCTGGGAGAACGCGCGCGTGCTGTTCAGCGTGGCGCTGGTCTACGGGCTGATCGTGCTGTTCGCCCTGCCCTTCGACATGCTGGTCTACCAGAAAGACACGATCTTATGGGGCTACGTGGCAGTAGATTTCATCTTCTTGCTGCCCATCGGCCTGATCTTCTTGTGGCACGAGTACCAGCGCTGGCAGACGCGGCGCAAGGCGTAGCGCGCGGCCCGGCCGTGGCTGGCGCGCTTCATCCCCTTGGGCAACCGCCGCGGTCAGGCCGGTCACTACCTGGCGCACTACCCACTCAATTTTGGGACTTGACAAAGGAACTTTTGTTCTATATTGTTCTCGACGTGAATCGACCAGCCTGCGTCCTTGCGCACCACCACACCTCGCTCTCTCGCCTTCCTTGCAACCGTCAGCCCACCAGTCTGCCCCAGCCCAGTCGGCCTTGTCAGCGCTGACGGGCGTTTGGCAGCAAACACCACCGGCCGCGCGGCTAGTGCGGCCCGACCGTCCCCACCGGCGCGAGTCACGCCGGCCCAAACGCCAGCCCAAATGGCAGCACAGCGGTGACGCCGTCTTTCACTTTGGGCCGGCCCGTGGGCAGCCACCTTTTTAGGAAACAAGATGAAGACCTTTTATGCAGTATTGGTAAACTCGTTGGTCGCCTCGGTGACCAACAATTTAGTGTGGTTCGCGGTCACGTTTTGGGTCTACCTCGAAACCCAGTCGGTCATCGCCACCGCCGTCATGGCCGGCGTGTATACCGCCACCACCGCGATCACAGGTTTCTTCCTCGGCTCGTTGGTAGACCGCTATCCCAAGCGCGCCGTCATGCTGGTCTCCAGCTTCGCCTCGCTGGGCCTCTACGCGGCGGCAGCCGCTATCTATGTTGCCACCTCGCCGGCGGAGTTCAAGCAGGCGGCCAGCCCGGTGTTGTGGGCCTTCGTGGTGCTGGCGCTCTTTGGCGCCATGGCCGGCAATCTGCGCAGCATTGCCTTGTCCACATTGGTCACACTGTTGGTGCCCGAGCCGCAGCGCGACAAGGCGAACGGCCTGGTGGGCACGGCCAACGGCGTGGGCTTTCTGCTGGCGTCGGTCTTCAGCGGCCTCATCATCGGCTTCTTGGGCGTCCTGCCGCTGCTAGTCATCGCGCTGGGCCTGACGGTGGTGGCGCTGCTGCATCTGTGGACCATCACCCTGCCCGCCCGGCCGCCGGGCGCGCCCCCGGCCGATCCCCCCGCCACCGCGCCGGCCGGCAACCCCGGCGTTGACTTGCGCGGCACCATCGCCGCCATCAACCTGGTGCCGGGGCTGTTCGCGCTGATCTTCTTTCACACCTTCAACAACTTCCTGGGCGGGGTCTACATGTCGCTGCTCGATGCCTATGGACTGCAACTGGTATCGGTGCAGGTCTGGGGCACGCTGTTCGGCGTCTTGAGCCTGGGGTTCATCGTGGGCGGGTTGGTGGTAGCCCGCAAAGGGCTGGGCAAAAGCCCGCTGCGCACGCAGTTCCTGGGCAACGTCGTCATGTGGACGATCTGCATTTTCTTTACCATCCAACCGTCCATCCTCCTCCTGACGGTTGGCATGTTCGTGTGGCTGTGCCTCATCCCGGTAGTCGAGGCCGCCGAGCAAACCATCTTGCAAAACGTCGTGCCGCCCGAGCGGCAGGGGCGAGTGTTTGGCTTTGCCCAAAGCGTGGAGCAGGCCGCGTCGCCCATCACCGCCTTCTTCATCGGCCCCATCGCCCAACTGGTGTTATCCCCTTCATGACCACGGGCGCAGGCGTGCAGCTGCTGGGGCCATGGTTTGGCGTCGGCATTGACCGAGGCATTGCGCTGGTGTTCATTGTGGCCGGCGTGCTCGGTCTGGTGGTCACACTGTTGGCCATGCGGTCCGGGGCCTACCGCCAACTCTCGCGCAGCTACGCAGAGCGCACGGCCAAAACTGGCCAGGCAGCAGCCGCACCGGCCGCCCTCCTGCCGGCCGCCGAGGGTGGTTGAGCGACACTTCGCTGTCGGTAGCCAGCTAGGCCGGCCGCGTCCAGACCCCGGCGTTGAGGGTGCCAAACTCGCGCGCGATCTCCGGTTGGGTGAACGCCAGCGTCACGCGCGAGCCGTCCGGGCTGAGCTTGCCCGACAGCCCGGCCACGTAGTCTGAGTCGCTGAGCAGTTGCGCCGTGAGCAGCGGGGCGCGCAGCAGCGCCGGGCCCAAGAACGGCAGCAGCACCAAGCGCGCCGCCAGTTCGGCCACGAAGCCGCCGGCCACCCCGGCCAGCAGCCCGGCGAACGCGCCGACGATCAGCGCGTTCGCATTGTTTGGCTGACCGACCTCGTCCAGGCCCAGCCGCAGCGCGCCGGCGGTGACCAGCGCCATGACCAGCAGTCCCACGCCCAGCAGCCCCACCACGAACGGGACGCAGCCGGCCAGGAACACCGTTTGGGTTGTGCGCGCGCAGCGCCGGCAATGGGGGATGGCGCTCTCCCAGGTCACCGTCTGCTGCTTGCCCTGCCGGCCGCGCGTCACCAGCCGCTTAAGCAGCAGCCGCGACTCGGCTTCCTTGGGCCGCCCGCAGCCTACGCAGCGGTCGGGGAAGACGGCCGGGCTAGCGAGCGTGTCTGATAGCGAGCGGTAAAAAGTCGTCATGCGGGCCTCCGCGGCCAAACCGGGTAGGCCTACATTTTACTCATTGTCGCGCGGGCTGGGTTATGGGCTGGGCCCGCTATTGCTACATCGCGCCTTCTGTTGGTATAATGACCGCCGCGCACGGTCTGGCCTGGGCGCGTTGTTTTTGGCAGGAACGCCACCTTAGCTCAATCGGCAGAGCAACCGCTTCGTAAGTGGTAGGTTTCGGGTTCAACTCCCGAAGGTGGCTCACAGCATGGCCCCCACCCCCATCGTCCTCGGCCTGGCCGGCGGCAGCGGCTCCGGCAAGACCACCGTCGCCAACGTCATTCTCCAACGCGTCGGGCCACAGCACATCGCCTACCTGCCCCACGACGCCTACTACCGCAGCTACACCGACCTGGCCCCCGCCCCGCGCGACGCCAACTGGGACCACCCCAACTCACTCGAAACCGAGCTGATGACGGCGCACGTGCAGGCGCTGAAGGCTGGGCAGCCGATTGACCTGCCGGTCTACGACTTCACCACCTACACGCGCACCGCCGCCACCGTGCGCGTGCAGCCGCAGCCGCTCATCCTGGTCGAGGGCATCCTGATCTTCACCGACCCGGCGCTGCGGGCGCTGTTCGACATGAAGATCTTTGTCGACACCGACGCCGACCTGCGCTTCATCCGCCGCCTGGAGCGCGACATCGCCGAGCGCGGCCGCACGGCCGAGAGCGTCATCCAGCAGTACCTCGCCACCGTCCGGCCGATGCACCTGGAGTTCGTCGAGCCGTCCAAGCGCTACGCCGACATCATCGTGCCGGAGGGCGGCCGCAACGACGTGGCCCTGCAGATGATCGTCAGCCGGCTGGCGGCGCTGCTCGGTCGCGCCTAGCCTGCCCTACCCCTCGGTTTCTCATCCAACCCTTATCTAACCGGCACGTCCCTCCGCCAGGGATCGACAAATTCTTCACAATTGGACCGTAAACTGTAAGCTGATCCACGAAACAGGAGAAGCTACAATGAAGGTCCGCAATCTAATTATTATCGGGGTCGTGCTGGTGCTGGCCGTGGGCGGGTATTTCGGGCTGCAAGCCATCCGCCGCAACCGGCTGGCCGAGGCCAGCCCGGCCCTCACCACCGCGCCGGTCATCGCGCGCACGGCCATCACCACCATCGAAACCTCAGGCGCCGTCGAGCCGCAGCAGCAGGCCTCGCTGCCCTTTAAAAGCGGCGGCACCGTCCTCGCGGTCTCCGTGCAAGTGGGCGACAGCGTGCAGGCCGGCGCCGTGCTGGTCACGCTCGACCCCGGCACCGCCGCCGCCACATTGGTGCAGGCCCAGACCGACCTGTTGACGGCCCAGAACGCGCTGGCCACGCTACACGAACCGCCCACCGCCTACGCCATCGCCACCGCCCAAAAGGCCGTCACCGACGCCGAGACCGCGGTGACCAACGCCCAAGACGCGCTGGACGACCTGAGCACGGTCGATGTGCAGTACTACCGCGATAAGGTGGCCGACGCCCAGTCCGCCCTGGTGACCGCCCAGCAGAACGCCGAGAAGACCAACATCGGCGAACTGGCCAACGCCGCCACCCGCGCCCAGGCCGACCTGGACACCAAGACCAACGCCTACAACGACGCCCAGACAGCCCAGGCCCAGTGCCCCGACTGCACCACGGTGTTCGTCAACGCGCTCGGCCGCAAGATGAAGCTCTCCGACGTCAAAGACCAGTATGACGCCGCCGTGAACACGCTGCGCATCGCCCAGTTGAACTACGACCAGGCGCTGGGCAACAGCAGCGACGCCGTAACCACCGCCGAAGACAATCTGGCCGACGCACAGGCCAACCTGGTCAACGCGCAGGCGCGCCTGACCAACCCCGACCAGGTCGAAGTTGCCAAGCGGCAGGCCACGCTGACCTTCGCCCAAGCGACCCTGGCCGACGCGCACGATAAGCTGGACAAGCTGCAAAACGGCCCGGACGCCGACGACCTCGCCGACGCGCAAGCCCGGATCGAGATCGCGCAGGCCAAGCTCGATGCGCTGGATGTGCAGACGCTTACCGCCCCCTTTAGCGGGCAGGTGCTGGCCGTGAATGTGCAGGTGGGCGACCCGGCCACACAGGGCCAGGCGGCCATTGTGCTCGCCAACCGCAGCCAACTGCATGTGGATGTGACTGTGGACGAGGGCGACGTGAGCCAGATCACGGTCGGCGACCCGGTGACGCTGACCGTGGACGCCCTGCCCAACCTGATCCTAACCGGCAGCGTGGCCTCGATTGAGACCTTCGGCGAGACGGTGCAGGGGCTGGTGCGCTACGGCGTGCGCGTGAACGTGGACGGCAACGACCCGGCCCTCTACTTAAAGATGACCGCCAACGCCGCCATTGTGACCAACGTGCAGAACGCGGCGCTGGCCGTGCCGCTCGACGCGGTGCAGTTCGACGACGCCGGCGAGTTCATCAACCGCCAGCGCAGCGACGGCAGCTTTGAGCGGGTGGACATCCTCAGCGGCGCGACCGAGGACGACCTGGTGTACGTGACCGGCGACTTGCGGCCCGGCGACCTGGTAGAAGTGCTCACGCCCACCACTACCGCGCCCGGTGGGCCGGGCGGCTTGTTTGGCGGCAGGTAGGCGAACCATGATCGACATCACTAACGTCACCAAAATCTACCACATGGGCGAGACCGAAGTGCGCGCCCTGGACGGCATCAGCTTACATATCGGCGCGGGCGAGATGACGGCCATCATGGGGGCGTCGGGCTCGGGCAAAAGCACGCTGCTGGCGATCTTGGGCTGCCTAGATGTGCCCACCACCGGCGGCTACAGCCTGGACGGCATCAACGTCGAAAAGATGACGGATGACCAACTGGCGGGCGTGCGCAGCCGCAAGATCGGCTTTGTGTTCCAGCAGTTCAACCTGCTGGCGCGCACCTCGGCGCTGGAGAACGTGATGCTGCCGCTGGTCTATGCCGGCGTGGGTGGGCGCGAGCGGCGCAAGCTGGCCGAAGCGGCCCTGGCGCAAGTGGGCCTGGGCGACCGCCTCCACCACCGCCCCAACGAGCTTTCGGGCGGCCAGCAGCAGCGCGTGGCCA
>JBBRZY010000314.1:0-6041 GCA_038252885.1 Anaerolineales bacterium
ACCAGGTGCTCGCAGTTATCGAGGATGAGCAGCAAGTGTTTGTCGCTCAGGTATTCGCTGATGAGCACCAGCGCCTCGCGGCCAGAGTACTCCACCGGCCCAGAGCCGAAGTGCTGGCCTGGCTCGGCGCGGATGGCGAGGGCTTTGACCACCGCCTCCGGCACCTGGGCCGGGTCGGCGATGGGCGCCAACTCGACCAGCCACGCGCCGTCGGGGAACTCGGCCAGCATCTCGGCTGCCAATTGCAGCGCGAAGCGGGTCTTGCCGGTGCCGCCCGGCCCCACCAGCGTCAGCAGGCGCGCGCCGCGCAGCAGCGGCTGCACCTCGGCGATCTGCTGGGTGCGGCCGATGAAGTTGGTGAGCTGCAGGGGCAGGTTGTGCTTGGGGCCAGACCGCGCCGCCGACAGGCGTGTCAGCAGCGTTGGGCTGGCTGGGGCGCTCTGGGAGGCGGGGGCGGCCTCACCGCGGGCCTGGGCGGCCAACTCCAGCAGCCGCGAAAGCGTTTCGGGCTCGTCTTGAATGTTTAGCGCGGGGGCGAAGCGGGCGGCCAGGCTGGCCAGGTCGGGCGGGCGGCGGTTGCGCTCTAGCCGGCTGATCTGCGATTCGCTGTAGCCGACGGCGATGGACAGTTCGCGCTGGCTGAGACGCGCGCGCCGGCGCAGGAATTTGAGCAAATCTCCCAGGGTTTCAAACGATGTGAGCGGCAGCGGCGTGGTGGCGACAGGCAAGGGGCAGGCTTTCAGAGGCGTAGATTATAGGCCCAATGGCGCGGGGCGGCCGCGCCGTTGGCAAGAAATCGCCTCCGGTCCGGCAAGAAAAGGCATATTTCGCAAGCCCGGGGGTGTTAGGGTGTGGGCTGGTATGAAAGCGATTGCTCCAAAGGAACCAACCATGAACAACTTCCCCGATGCCATGATTTCGATTTCACTAGACCGCCAGGCCGAGAAGGTCAGGCAGGTGCAGGCGGTTGACATTCAGCGGCCCCAGCCGGTGGCCGGTCGGATCGCCGTGCTGCTGACGGTGGCCAGCGTAGCCGGCGCGCTGCTGCTGGCGTTCGCGGCGCACTAAGCGCCCAGTGAGGATGGTCTCAGGTCGCTGGCGCGACTGAGCTTAATGGGAGGCCGGTAACGGGCGCGGGTTGGCCAGGTAGGCCTGCACGTCAGCCAGGGCGACTTTGTACAGGCGCAGCAGCTCGCGCTCGTTGTTACGGTAGCGTTTGACGGTTTGTAGGGCGCAGGCCAGACAGCCGCGCATGGCCCGAAACGAATCTGCTTCGCACCCCAGACAGCCATCCAGCCGGATCATCATCAATGCGAAGCCCAGACGCTCGGGGTCGGTCTCACCCAAGGCCGACACGCGCTCGACCAGGCGACGCCACTCCGGGCCGCTGGCATCGCGCAGGGCCGGGATCACACTGGGCGGAAACATGATTTCCGTGCGGACGTACATAGGCCACCTATTAGCAGCTTGGCGCAACGTCTTGCAGCGGATCCAGTACTGGCCGAATTATAGAGAGGGCGAGTCGCAAACGCAATAGGCAAGACGAAGGCAAAGAAAAGAGAGCAAGGAAAGCGAAGTAGGCCGGCCGGGGGGCGGGGTTGGGGCGGCTAAAGCCGCCGCGATTAGTGGCCGCCGGTTTGGGCCAAATGAGAAAATTCTCGACCGAGGGTGAGCCACCCCCTTTGGTTGAGAATTTTTGTTTCGGGCCAGCGCGCGGCTTGAGCGCGGCGGGGCTAAAATAGGGACCCGAGGCAGCCCGCGCGGGCGGACCGCCGCCCATCTGTTAAGGAGAAACCCCGATGGCATCCGAAACCGAGACGTACGCCCTCTTTTTCAATCGCCACCACGAAGCCGCCCAGGCGGTGCTGGCCGGGCTGCCGGCCGAGGCGCTTAACTGGCGGCCGCTGCCGGTGAAGGCCGGCGAGGCGCCTGACACCAACACGCTGGCCGGGTTGAGCACGCACGTGGCCGGCTCGCTGCGCTATTGGCTGGGCGAGATGTTTCACGGCCGCAACCCCCCGCGTGACCGCGAAGCCGAGTTGGCCGCCAGCGCCACCACCGTGGCCGCGCTGCTAGCCGACCTGGCCGAGGCGGCCCAGCGGGTGCAAACCTCGCTGGCCGAGATCACGCCCGAGGGTCTGGCCGAGACGCTCCAGTATCGCGAGACGCCGGTGACCAAGCGCTGGATGATCAACCACATGCTGGCGCACGCGGCCGGCCACCTGGCTGAGATGGCGCTGATTCGGCAGTTGTGGGAAGCGCAGCAGTAGGCGGTGCTGAGCACAGCGCTGGCGGCAGCGAACGGTTTTGCCAAGGGACAAGCAAAAACGCAGCCAGGTGGCTGCGTTTTTTGCTGGAGGCGGGGTGGGGGCGCGGCTAGCTCAGCGCGCCGGGGGCGGCGGCGGCCGGGCGCACGCTGCGGGCGGTGCGCGTGGCGTATAGGTTGAGCTCGGCCTGCTGAATCAGCGCAGTGATGTCGGGCAGGCTGTCATCGAGCGCCGCAAAACCGGTGCTGAGCTTGACGTTCACGCGGCCGGTCATCGTATCGACCGAGGTCGCCACCACCTGGCGGCGGATGCGCTCGGCCACCACCGTGCCGCCCTCGATCTCGCACTCGAGCAGCAGCACCACAAATGAGTTGTCGCCGTAGCGGCAGAGCAGGTGCGGCTCGCGCAGGTTGGCGCTGCAGCCGTCGGCCACGGCGCACAACACCTGGTCGCCGGCGGCGTGGCCGTGGCGGTCGTTGATGTCTTTCATGCCGTCAATGTCCACCATCAGCGCCACCAACGGGCGGCGATAGCGGCGGGCGCGGCGGAACTCGTGCTCGGCCAGCGTCACAAAGTGGCGGCGGTTGGGCAGCCCGGTCAGCGGGTCGGCGGTGGCCTGCTGGGTCATGGCCTGGGCCTTTTCCAGCAGCTTGATGCGCGCCACGCTCAAGGCCACCTCGTGGCTGATGGCAACCGCCAGCTCCACATCGAAGTCGTCGAAGGGCTTGGCGTTCGCGCCCATGCGGTAGACGCTGGTCAGGCTGACGACCTCGTCTTCCACCAGGCCGGGCACGCACAGCGCCGCGCGGATGGGCGCGGGCACCGGGCCATAGGCCGGGTCGGCCGCCAGGTCGGCAATCACAATCGTGGTGCGGTTCTCCAGCGCCTCGCGCAGCATGGCGCGCGGCAACCCCAGCTCGGTGGTCGCCCCCAGCCGCCCGGCCAAGATCACGCGGCCGTAGTCGGCCGAGAGGGCCACGCGCGTCAGGCGCGAGACCTCCGCCAGCGCGATCGGCAGGTCGGCGATGGTGCTCAGGCGGTTGGCGACCTCGTACAGCACGGGGGCGCGCCGGTCAATCGATTGGCGGACGATCTGGTGGGTGAGGGGCTGGGTGCCGTGCAGCCGGGCGGTCTGCCCGCTGACGCTGTGGTCGCGCTGCATCAGGGTCAGCAAGTGCTGGCCGATGTGCACTTGGTCGTCGATGCGCAGCAGTTGGGTCTCGGCGATGCGCGCCCGGTTGACCCAGGTGCCGTTGGTGCTGTCCATATCGCGCACGGCCACGGCGTTGGAGATCAGGTCGTACTCAATTTCGGCGTGCAGGCGCGAGGCGGCGTCGTCGGCGATGACGATGTCGTTGCCGGGGTGGCGGCCAAGCATGGTCTTGCCGGCCTTGAGCACATGCTCACGCGGCTCTTCCCACGGCGAAATGATCGTGACCACCCACATGGTGTGCGGCGCCTCGCGTAACCACTACGAGGCCAACCTGCCCCCGGGTGGTTTGAAAAGTCTGGTCCAGACGGTGGAACGAGTCAGAGTCTATACACGAATCAACGGTTGTCAATGTTTTTGAGGGAGAGAAAAAGGAAAGAGACAGAGAAAAAGGAAGGCAGAGGCGGCGGGAGGGGCAATTTCGCCCAGTTATGCCACTCGGGGGTGACATCCGCTCTAAACCTGCCTTTCGTTTTCGCCAATCTGACTTTCACTCTATCGCAATCGCTTTTCGTTTTGACCAATTAGGCTTTCACGGCAAATTACCTGCTTGTCAGCCGGGCCGCCTCGCATTAGAATTGCGGCTGCGTATAGGGTTGCGGCGAAATATGGCCGCGGCCGGCTCCTGGCCACAAAAGGAAAGTCGCATGCTAACCGAAGAACACTTGCAGTTTTATCAGACGAACGGCTACGTCATCGTCCGAGGGCTGTTCAGCCCGGAAGAGGTGGCCCACTACCGCGACTACTTCATGGCGATGCGCGCCACCGGCCCGCTGCCGCTGGACGACACCTCCTGGTACCTCAACAGCGGCGAAGACGACCCGCTGAAACAATACCCGCGCATCATTCAGTCGCACCGCTGGGACGCGGTCTCGAAGGCCTGGCTGCTCGACCCGCGCCTCAACCAATGCCTGACCGGCCTACTGGGCCGCGAGCCGTTCGCCGTGCAGACCATGGTCTACTTCAAGCCGGCCGGCGGGCGCGGGCAGGCGCTGCACCAGGATAACTATTACCTCAAGGCCAAGCCCGGCACCTGCATCGCGGCCTGGATGGCGCTGGACGCGTGCGACGAGGCCAACGGCTGCCTGCGCATCGTGCCCGGCAGCCACACCTGGGACGTGCTGTGCACCGAGAAAGCCGACACCGCCATCAGCTTCACCGACATCGAGGTGCCCATCCCGCCCGGCCAGGCGGTGAATTCGATCCTGATGCAGCCGGGCGATGTGCTGTTCTTCAACGGCTCGATCGTGCATGGCAGCTTCCCCAATACCAGCGCCGATCGCTTTCGCCGTTCGTTCATCGGCCACTACATCGAGGGCGACTCGGTGCAGGTGTCGCAGGGCTATCACCCGGCGCTGCGCATGGATGGCACGCCCTTAGAGCTGGAAGCCAGCGCGCTGGAGGGCATCACCTGCGGCGTGTGGGTCGAGAAGGACGGCAGCCGCGCCATCGAGCCGTTGGGGCTCGAGTATCACGGCGTCAGCCGCCTGGAATAACGGGAGACCGGTGACCCATGACCACGCTTGAGTACTCTGTCGAAACCGCGCCAGCGCGCCAGCGCCCCGACCCGGTGGTGCCGCGCCCAGAAGCGCCGCGCACGCCCTACCACTTGACCGAAGAACAGGTGGAGTTCTTCGACGCCAACGGCTACCTGATCCTGCGCCAGTGGATCCCGCCGGCGCTGCTGGCCCGCGTGCAGGCCGCCGCCGACGCGTGGATGGAGCACGGGCAGCGCGCCACGCCCGACGACCCGCTCTTCCCCGACTTCGGCTACAAGCCGGGGCCGAACGGGCGCACGTTCTACTCGGTGGGCTTCGTGCACAACATGGGCCAAGCGGCTTCACTGGAGCTGCTGGGCAGCCCGCAGGTGCTGGCCGTGGCCGAGAGCCTGTGTGGCCCCAACTTTGTGCCGACCTATGAGTCGATGGTCTTCAAGATGACGGGCAACGGCGCGCCGATCCACTGGCACCAGGATGCCTGCCATCCGCGCCAGTACCGCATCTTCAACTACGATCTGTACCTCGACACCGCCCACGTGGGCGCGGGGGCGCTCAAGGTGGTGCCCAAGAGCCAGCACGCCCCGGTGGATGTCTGCCGCTTTGCCGACAACCACGACTGGAACCCGCCCGGTGTGATCGAGGTGGGCATGGCGCCGGGGGATGTGCTGCTGCACGATGTGATGGTGGTGCACGGCTCGGAGCCGGTGGTGGGCCAGGCGCTGCGCCGCACGCTCTACTACGAGTTCCGCCCGGCCGAGGAGATCGCCCAAGACGGCCCATGGGACGCCGAGTGGGTCGAGCGCCGGCAGCGGCTGATCGGCCTCGGCCTGCGCCACCACCAGGGGGCCTTCGCGGCCGCCGCGCAGTACGACTGGCGCATCAGCCCCGACCTGCGCCCCACCCCGCTGCCCAACGAGGCCGAGGAGCTGCGCATCGTGCACGGCAGCCACATGGCCGGCAGCTATTGCAGCGCCGGCGACGCCGGCCGCGTGACCAAGGGCCAGTAAGCCGGCCCGACCCTGAACAACCAAAACACCGCCCGGCCGATTGGCCGGGCGGTGTTGG
>JBBRZY010000315.1:0-6033 GCA_038252885.1 Anaerolineales bacterium
CGCGCTCGATGCCGGCGTGGTCACCCCGCAGACGCCGTTCATGGACAGCGGCTCGGTCGAAGTCGGCGGCATCATCATTAACAACTGGAACGGCGGCGCGTGGGGCCCGGTGGACATGCTGGGCTGCATGCAGCACTCGCTCAACGTCTGCCTGGCTTCCATCGCCACCTGGCTGGGGCCGGCCAACTTCTACAACTACATGCAGGCCTTCGGCATCGGCCACCTGACCAATGTCGACCTGGCTGCCGAGACCTCCGGCCACCTGAAGCTGCCCGGCGACTCAGACTGGTTCGACTCAGACCTGGGCACCAACTCATTCGGGCAGGGCGTGGCCCTCAGCCCGCTGCAGCTCATCGCGGCGGTGTCGGCCGTGGCCAACGGCGGCGTCATGATGCAGCCGCACGTGCTGGCGCGCGTCACCGACGGCGGCACCGACCACATCACCCAGCAGCAGGTGCTGGGCCGCCCCATCCGCCCGGAGACGGCCGCTATCCTGACGCAAATGCTGGTGGATTCGCTCGAAGGCGGCGAGGGTTCGCAGGCGCTGGTGCCGGGCTACAGCATCGCCGGCAAGACCGGCACGGCCCAGATCCCCACGCCCGGCGGCTACGATCAAACCGAAACCATCGCCTCGTTCATCGGCTGGGGGCCGTCGGACGATCCGCAGTTCATCGTGCTGGTGAAGCTCGATAAGCCGTCCGAGAGCATTTGGGGTTCTGAGACGGCCGCGCCGGTCTTCAGCCAGATGGTGCAGCGTTTGGTGGTGTTGATGGAAATTCCACCCGATAACGTCAGGCGGGCGCTGCAAGCCGGAAATTAATGCTGACGCTCGGCCATATCGTCGAAGCCCTGACCGGCTATCAGTCGGCAGGCGGGCCGCAGATCATCACGGATGTTGTGATTGACTCGCGGCTGACCATTCCGGGGGCGCTGTTTGTGGCGCTGCCCGGCGAGCGGGTGGACGGCCATGATTATGTGGCCACCGCCTTTGCCAAAGGGGCCAACGCGGCCCTGGTGCAGCGCGACCTCCCGCCCTCGGCGGCCGGCCCGCTGCCCGGGCAGGTCTTAGACCTGCGCCAGCCGCTGACCTACGCGCAGCTGACCGACCTGCAACTGCCGGTGCTGCTGCGGGTGGACGATACGCTCAAGGCGATGCAGGTGTTGGCCGTGTTCTGGCGCAGCCGGCTCAACCCCCGGATCATCGGGGTGACCGGCAGCGTGGGCAAGACCACCACCAAAGAGTTGATCGCCGCCGTGCTGAGCACGCGCTATCGCACCTTTAAAACTGAAGGCAATTTCAACAACGAAATCGGCCTCCCGCTGATGTTGTTGAAGCTCACCGAGGCGCACGAACGCGCGGTGCTCGAGTTGGGCTTTTACCAGGTCGGCGAGATCAAGTTTCTCTGCGACCTGGCCCACCCGCACGTTGGGGTGGTCAACAACGTCTACCCCGTCCATCTCGAACGGGCGGGCAGTTTAGAAAACATCGCCCGCGGCAAAGGCGAACTGGTGGAGGCGCTGCCGCCCGCGCCTGACGGGGTGGCGATCCTGAACTACGACGACTCCCTGGTGCTGGCCATGCGTCACCGCACTGAGGCGCGGGTGGTCACCTACGGCCTCGACCCGGCCGCCGACCTGTGGGCCGACAACATCGAGTCGCTCGGCCTGGCCGGCATCCACTTCGACCTGCACCACCGCAACGAGGCGCTGCATGTGCGCGTGCCGCTGCTGGGCCGCCACTCGGTGCACACCTGCCTGCGGGCGGCGGCGGTCGGCCTGGTTGAAGGCCTCACCTGGCACGAGATCATCGAGGGGCTGCAATCGGTCGGGGCCACGCAGTTGCGGCTGGTGGCGGTCACCGGGCCGGAAGGCAGCCTGATCTTAGACGACACCTACAACGCCTCGCCCGAATCTGTGGTCGCGGCCCTAAACTTGCTCAATGAGCTGGAAGGACGCCGCGTAGCGGTGCTAGGCGATATGCTCGAACTTGGTTCATACGAAGAAGTTGGTCACCGCCTGGTAGGGCGGCGCGCGCGGGAGGTGGCCGACCTGCTGGTGACCGTGGGCGTGCGCGCCCGGCTGATTGCCGACGAAGCGCGCGAGGCCGGCTTGCCCGCCGACGCGGTGGTCGAGCTAGAGGACAGCGAGCAAGCGCTCGCCTATCTGCGGCCCAACATCCGGCGCGGCGATGTGGTGCTGCTGAAAGGGTCGCGCGGGATCAAGCTCGACCGCATCGTGCCCGCCCTGGAAGTGCGCCCATGAGAGATGCCACGGTAGCGCTGGCGCTGGCCGGCCTGACCTTTCTGCTGACCGTCATTTGGGGCGGCCCGCTCATCACCATCCTGAAGCACTACAAGATCGGCAAGCAGATCCGCATTGACGGCCCGCAGACCCACCTGGTGAAGATGGGCACGCCTACCATGGGCGGCCTGATGATCGTGGTGCCGGTGCTGCTCATCAGCCTGCTGCTCAACATCGTCAACGTGGTGCGCGGCGACTCGAACGGCCGCTCGGTGCTGCTGCCGCTGGCGGTGCTCACGGCCTTCACCATCTTGGGCGCCTGGGATGACTGGCTGGGCCTGGGCGGGGTGCGGCGCGGCGAAGGCATGCGCGGCCGCAGCCTGTTTAGCTGGCAAACGCTGCTGGCCACCGGCGCGGCGCTGAGTTTGTACTTCGTGCTCGACATCGACACCATGGCGCTGCCGGCCGTGCCCTTCTATTACAACCTGGGCCCGTTCTACATTCCGATTGCGGCCTTTGTGATCGTGGGCGCGTCGAACGCCATCAACCTGACCGATGGGCTGGACGGGCTGGCCGGGCTGCTGACGGCCACCGCCTTTGCCGCCTACGGAGTGATTGCGCTCCTGCAAGGGCAGGTGTTCCTGGTGCGCTTCTGCTTCACGCTGGTGGGGGCGTTGTGCGCGTTCCTGTGGTTCAACGCCCACCCGGCTGAGTTGTTCATGGGCGGTTCCGGCTCTTACTCGCTCGGGGCGACGCTCGGGGTCGTGGCGCTGATGACCGGCCAGTGGATCTTGCTGCCGCTGATCGTCATCATGCCGATCTGTATTGGCTTCAGCGTTGTCATCCAGGTGAGCTACTTCAAGCTCACCCGCCGGCTCACCGGCACGGGCAAGCGGGTCTTCAAGATCGCCCCGCTCCAGCATCACTTTGAAGCGCTCGGCTGGAGCGAAACGCAGGTGGTGCAGCGCTTTTGGTTGGTCGGGCTGCTGGCCGCGATGGTCGGCGTCGGCCTGGCGCTGCTGTAACGGACGAATTATTTCTCTCACGGCCTTCGCCGCAGGAGTTAGACACTATGGACATTGGCATGCTCTGGTACGACGACGATCACAAGCGACCCCTGGCTGAACGCATCAGCAAGGCCGTGGACTACTACAAGGGCAAGTACGGCGTCGTGCCGACTGTGTGTTTCGTCAACCCGGTCACGCTCAAAGACGCGCCTGAGTCGGCCGCCGGCGTGCAATTGCGCTCGGCCCGCAACGTGCTGGTCGATCACTTCTGGCTGGGCATCGGCGAGGCGAATGGCAACAGCAACGCCAACGGCCACGCCAACGGCAAGGCCCGCGCCACCAGCGGCGTGCGCCCGGTCGCCCTGGCGGCTAAGGGCTAAGGTTATTCCAGGCTAATGGTCAGCAGCGCAACGGCTTTTCAGGTGCAGACGAGCAACGCTTCCAGCGCGCATTCGCCCTATGCCGGTCAACGGATCGTCATTCTGGGCCTGGCGCGCCAGGGCGTGGCGCTGGCCCGCTACCTGGCCCTGGCCGGCGCGCAGGTGGTCGTCAGCGACCAGCAGCCCGCCGCCCAGTTGGCCGGCCCGCTGGCCGCGCTGAGCGATCTGCCGCTGGAGTTTGCGCTCGGCGGCCACCCGGACAGCCTGCTCGACGGCGCCGACCTGCTCTGCCTGTCGGGCGGGGTGCCGGCCGACCTGCCGATGGTGCACTTGGCCCGCCGGCGCGGCCTGCCGGTGAGCAACGACTCGCAGCTCTTTTTGGAAGCCTGCCCGCCGGGCGTCACCGTCATCGGCCTGACCGGCAGCGCGGGCAAGACCACCACCACCACGCTGGTGGGGCGCATGTTGACGGCGGATATGATCGGGCAGGTGTTCGTGGGCGGCAACATCGGCAACCCGCTGATCGCCCAGCTCGACGCGCTGCGGCCCGGCGACCGGGTGGTGATGGAGCTTTCCAGCTTTCAGTTAGAGCTGATGACGCGCAGCCCGCAGATCGCGGCGGTGCTCAACATCACGCCCAACCATTTAGACCGGCATGGCACGATGCTTGCTTATACCGAGGCCAAGAGTCACATCCTGCGCTACCAAACGCCCGACGGCGTGGCAATTTTGGGCCGGGACGATGCCGGCGCAAGCGCGTTGGCCCCGCTGGCCCCTGGCCGGGTGGCTTACTTTAGCGCCGCGCAGCCAGTTGAGGCCGGGGCCTATGTGCAGGGCGACACGCTGATGTTCCGCTGGGCCGGTGTCGCCACCCCGGTGGCGGCCGTCGCCGACATCGCGCTGCGCGGGCAGCACAACGTCCTCAACGTCCTGGCGGCCATCGCACTGAGCGGGGCGGCCGGGGCCGGCACCACCGCCATGCGCGCCGGGCTGGTGGGCTTTCGGGGAGTGACACACCGGCTGGAGCTGGTGCGCGAGCGGGGTGGGGTGCGCTGGTACAACGACTCGATTGCCACCGCCCCGGAGCGCGTCATCGCCGCCGTGCGCGCTTTTGACGAGCCGCTGGTGCTGCTGCTGGGCGGGCGCGACAAGAAGCTGCCCTGGGGCGAGCTGGCCAAGCTGGTGCGCGACCGGGTGAAGGCGGTGGTGTTGTTCGGCGAAGCTGGCCCGCTGATCGAGCAGGCGCTGATCACCGCTGGGGTGCCGGCCGCGCGCTACACGCGCTGCGAATTGCTGGCCGAGGCCGTGGCCGCCGCCGCCGAGCGGGCTGAGACCGGGGATGTGGTGCTGCTCTCCCCCGGCGGCACCGGGTACGACGCCTTCCGCGACTTCGCGGAGCGCGGCGACCTGTTTCGGCAGTGGGTTCTGGCGCTGTAAGTGGGCTGTGATTGGTCTAGTGTGACTGGTCTAGATTGAAAGAACGCTATGGCAACTGTTGAGCTCTCCCAAACCGAACAACCGCCGCGCAAGAAGATGTTTGGCTTGCCGTTCGACGGCATGCTGCTCGTCATCGTCGGCGGGCTGCTGGGCGTCGGCCTGATGATGGTCTACTCGACCACCTTCGACTGGTCTTACCGTTCGTTCGGCGATCCGGCCTACATGTTCTTCCGGCAGGTGCAGTGGCTGCTGCTCGGACTGGTGGTAATGGGGATCACCGCCTGGATGCCCTACCGCTGGTGGAAGCGGCTGGCGGTGGTGCTCATGTTCATCACGCTGGCGGCGCTGGTGCTGGTGCTGGTCTTCGGCTCCACCAACTTCAACGCCCAGCGCTCGTTCTTCAACGGTTCGGTCCAGCCCTCAGAGTTGGCCAAGTTCGTCACCATCCTCTACCTGGCAGTCTGGCTCGACTCGAAGAGCGACCAGTTGCACCAGATGGGTTACGGCATCGTCCCGTTCGGCATCATCGTCGGCGTCATCACCGCCTTGATCCTGGCTCAGCCCGACCTGTCGGCCGCCGGCACCGTCGTTATCGTGGCGGTCATCATGTTCTTCATCGGCGGGGCCGACATCATCCAGATGGTGCTGGTCGCCATCGCCGGCTCGGTCACCGCCGTGGGCGTGCTCACCTTCTACACCACGGGCCGCCAGCGCCTGGCCGACTACCTGGCGGGCGTGCAAGACTTGACGCAGGCCTCCTGGCACGTGCAGCAGGCCGCCATCGCCTTCGTCAACGGCGGGCTGTTTGGGCGCGGGCTGGGCGAGAGCCACCAGAAGTTCGGCTTTCTGCCCACCCCCCACACCGACTCGATCTTCGCCATCTTGGGTGAGGAGCTGGGGCTGGTGGGCTGCGTGCTGCTGATTGGGCTGTTCGTCTTCCTGGCCTGGCGCGGCTTCCGCATCGCGGC
>JBBRZY010000316.1:0-6028 GCA_038252885.1 Anaerolineales bacterium
GGCCAAAACAGCTATCCGGGGCAACCGGGCTGGGCGGGGGCCTTCGGGTATGGCGTTAGCCCCATCACCGAACGGCTGCAGAACATCGGCAGTTTCTTTCCTTTGGCGCGCAGCCTGCTCATCCCGGCCGAAGGCGCCTCGCTTCCGAACATGACCTATGTGGCGCTGGTGCAGGGCTCACCGACGGCTTACGGCGAAGCGGACATGTCTGGCCAGCAGTCATCCACCTTCGACCCGGCGGCCGACACGCCGCCGCCGTTTGACCTGGTGGTGACGGTCGAGAACACCGCGACCAAGGCGCGGCTGGTGGTCTTTGGCGACTCGGACTTCGCCAGCAACCAGTTTGCCGATCAGTATGCGAATGGCATCTTGCTGTCGAGCAGTGTCAACTGGGTGACGACCGAGGAGTCCTTAATCAACCTGACACCCAAGACGCCCACACAGCGGGTGCTGACGATCTCGAACCAGTTGACGTTGAATGTGATCGCCTTGATCGTGGTCATCCTGATGCCGTTGGCGGTGTTGAGCTTGGGTGGGGTGGTGTGGTATCAGCGCCGGCGGCATGTCTAACGGCGCCGGGGCGGTCGGTGACTTATGAACGTCAAACTGACGATTGGGCTGGTCGTTGTGCTGGGGATCTTGGTGCTGTACCTGGTTGTGGTGCAGCTTCCCAAAGATACGATTGCGGCGCTCACACCGACGCCGCGCGTAACGGCCTATCTGTGGGCGATCACGCCGGACAAGATCGGCGCAGTGCGGCTGGAAGACCATGTGAACAGTCGCGCCGTCGCGTTCAACCGCGATGCCAGCGGCGCCTGGACGCTGACCGAGCCTGGGCCGCAGCCGGCTGATCCAAACGCCGCCACTCAGGCGATCACCGCCCTGGCCGGGCTCACGGTGGCGAACACGATCACCAGCACTACTGAGCTGACGCCTTTTGGGGTGCTGAGCCCGACCTATCAGCTGCAGGTCACCCTGACCGATGGGACGCAGTTGACGGCTGCGATCGGCGACAAGACGCCCTCTAGCACCGCTTACTACCTGCTGCGGGCCGGCGAGACGAACGTGGTTACGATCAATTCCACCAGTATGGATGCCATCCTCGCCTTGCTGGACACGCCGCCCATCGTGCCGCCGACCGCCACCGCGACCATCACCTCCACGCTGGAGCTGACGGGTACGGTGGCCGCCCCGGCCGCCGGCACCGCTGTTTTGACCCCCAGCGCGGCCACGGCGACACCGTAGGCGTTGCGTAGGGTGGGGCCAGCCGCCCGCCGAGCGGCTGAAACGGCCAGTTTGTTGCAAGTATTGGCGATATATCTGCAATTCCGGAGAATTAACGCGATTTAGACGTTATTTCTGTAAAGTAGTTGTGTCGTTTGTTGATTATTTCAGTCAATTACGATATTCTCAGGAGTATCATGGCGATTAAGACACCACCCTCCCATAAAAACAGCAAGAAAACTGCCCCCAAGTCACGGCAGACGGCGGCTAGCCCGGCGACGGCGCCCAAAAAGGCCCGCGTGACCACTGGCCGCGCGCGTCATCAGCGGCCGGACCTGGCTCCTATGGACGACGACGTGAAGGTGGCGGTTTTGCCCGCCGGCGAGGAATTGCTGCCGGACGAGGAGCATCCCGCTATCCAGCAACTGCTGGAGGCCGGCCGCCTGAAGAATTTTGTCAACTATGACGATATTCTGAAGTTCTTCCCCGAAGCCGAGCGCGATATTGATCAACTCGACGAAGCCCATGCCGCGCTCCAGGCAGCTGGGATTGAAGTTGTTGATACTGTTGACGCCGATGATCCGTCTGAAGATGACATGGAAGAGACGGAATCGGAAATTGACAACGACAGCATCAACGACCTGGGCCAGGACGACACCTATCTTTCGGCGATTGATGCCGATGACACTATCGGCCTATATCTGAAGGAAATCGGCCGCGTGCCGCTGCTGACGGCGGCCGAAGAAGTGTCGCTTGCCAAGCGCATGGAGAAGGCCAAGTTTGCGCGCGAGCGGCTGGCCAAGGGCGGGCTGATGCCCAAGAAGCGCGCTGAGCTGCAGGCCGTCGTGGAAGACGGCATGGCGGCGCGTGAACACCTGATCACGGCCAACTCGCGCTTGGTGATCAGCGTGGCGAAGAAATACATCGGCCGCGGTGTGCCCTTCTTGGACCTGATCCAGGAGGGCAACATTGGCCTTATAAGAGCAGCAAAAAAGTTCGACTACCATCGTGGGCACAAGTTCAGCACTTACGCCACGTGGTGGATTCGGCAGGCCGTTACCCGCGCCATCGCCGACCAGGGCCGCACCATCCGGGTGCCGGTGCACATGGGCGACCAGATCAATAAGATGCTGCGCGTGTCGCATCAGCTAACGCAGGACTTGGGCCGCGAACCCTCGACCGAAGAGTTGGGTGATGCGCTGAACGTGACGGCCAAGAAGGTCGAGTCGATCATCCAGATCGCGCGCCGCCCGCTATCGCTTGAGACGCCGACCGACGAAGAAGAAGACTCGGTGCTGGGTGACTTCATCCAGGACGAGGACTCGCCCGAGCCGGTGGAGATCGCCACGCACAATTTGCTTAAGGAGCAGATCGCCGAAGTACTCAACGGCCTGCCGCCGCGCGAAGTGCGCATCCTGCAGTTGCGCTACGGGTTGTTGGACGGCGAGAGCTACACGCTGGAAGAGGTCGGCAAGAAGATGGGCGTGACCCGCGAACGGGTGCGCCAGATCGAAGCGCAAGCCCTCAGCCGCCTGCGCCACCCCATCCACCGCCGCAAGCTGCGCGATTACCTGCGCGAATAGCAGGTTGCAATCGGTCAGATTCTAACCAAACGGCCGCCCGCTGACAGGGCGGCCGTTTTCGTATTTCGTGAGCGTGGTTATAATCAATCTCCAATGACGGCGTCTACTCCTCAATCTAATAAGCCCGAGGCCAAGGCGTTAGCGCGCCAACTGCGCTGGCACCGATGGTCGGCGCTATTTTTTTTGGCCCTGGGCGGCGTGCTGCTGGCGGCGAACCTCAATCTGCTGCCACCGGCGGCGCAGCGCGTGGTGGGCTGGGGCTGGCCGGCGCTGGTGTTGGTCGCGGGCGCGTGGCTGCTGCTGGCGGGCGGGCGGGGCGGCGCCTCGTCCGAGCCCACCTTCACGCTCGACCGCGCGGACTACACGGCGGGCGAGTTGGTGGTGAGCACCGGCCAGGCCGATTTGCAGGTGCAGGCCTTGCCCAACGCCGATCACCTGGCCGCGGGCCAACTGCCGGCCCCCAGCGGTCCGGCGCTTAAGGCGGACGCCGGGCGGGTGCAACTGCGCATGACCTCACGCCTGGCCGTGCCGCTGCTGCCCAGCCCGCCGTGGTCGCTGGGCCTGGCGCCCGACCTGCCGTGGGCGCTGCAAGTGCAGTCGAGCTTAGGCGATCTGGGGCTTGACCTGCGGGCCCTGACCCTGAGCAAGGTCTACCTGCGCTCGACGTTTGGGCATGTGGACCTGACGCTACCGGTGCTTGGGCAGGCGGAGCTGGAGGTGCGCCTGGGGCTGGGCGACCTGACTGTGCATGTGCCGGAGTCGATGGCGGTCAAAATCAAGGTCACGCGCGGCCGGCTGGCAACGCTGCGGCCGGAGGCGCGGCGGTTTGTGGAGTTGGCGCCGGGCGAATGGGCCACCCCGCTGTTCGCGATTAGCCCGGCGCGCTGCACGCTAGTCGTTCATTTGTGGTCTGGCGAGCTGACGATTCTGTGAGCCATGTTTGCGCGCCTGCAACGGCTAATACTTTATCTGGCAGTGATTGACCTGTTGGGCACCGAGGCGGCGCTGCTTATTGCCGATTGGGCGCGGCGCCTGCTGCCGCTGGGACAGCCTTTGGGTGAACCGGCCAGCCTGATCAGCCCGGCGCTGTATCTGATCGCCGCCGCCGTGTATCCGGTGGCCTTCCTGGCCCTTTCGGTGTATGACCTGCGCCGCGATACCCGGCCGGTGGGCGACCCGGCTAGCCTGGCGCGGGCGGTGGTGGTCGGTGCGTTTGTGTTCGCGGGCGTGCTGTACTTTACTTATCGCGATGTGCCCCGGCTGTTGGTGGTGTATTTCTTTGTGGTGCAATTGGCGCTGCTGGCCGGGGCGCGGCTGCTGATCGGCACCGGACTGCGGTTGCTGGTGAGCCGCGGCCGGCCGCTGAGCCGGGTGTTGCTGGTGGGCACCGGCGACGTGGCGGTGCGGGTGGCCGAAGAGATCAAGTCCCGGCTGGGTGAGGCCGTGGTGGTGTTGGGCTGTGTGGACGACAGCCCCGGCCCACTGCCGGAGGGCCTGGCGCTGCTCGGCAAGCTCACTGACGTGCCCGCGCTCGTCAGCCGCCTATTGGTAGACGAGGTAATTGTGGCGCTGCCGGCCTCGCAGTACCTGGCCGTGGAGGACTTGGTCTACGGCATGCTCACCCTGCCGGTGCGGGTGCGGCTGGTGCCGGACTACCTGCGGCTGGTGGTAGTGCAGTCGTCGATCGAGTCGCTGGGCGGCATTCCGTTGATTGGATTGCGCGAGCCGCGCATCTCGGGCACGGCGTGGGCGATCAAGCGCGGTTTTGACCTGGGGGCGACGCTGCTGTTGGTGCTGGCGAGTTGGCCGCTGATGGCGATCCTGGCGGTGGCCATTCGGATGGACTCAGCCGGGCCGGCGATCTTTAAACAGCAGCGCGTGGGCGAGAACGGCCGGTTATTTTGGATGTACAAATTTCGCACGATGTGCGAGGATGCGGATGCGCGCGGCCCGCAGTTGGGTTTCGACGCCGACGGCCACGCCATCTACAAGTGGCCCAATGACTTGCGCGTGACGCGCGTGGGCCGCTGGCTGCGGCGCACCAGCCTGGATGAAATGCCCCAATTCTTTAACGTGCTGCGCGGCGACATGAGCCTGGTCGGTCCCCGCCCCGAGATGCTATTTCTGGTGGAGCGTTATGACGCCTGGCAGCGCCAGCGCCTGGCGGTGCCGCCAGGGCTGACCGGCTGGTGGCAAGTCAATGGGCGCAGCAATCTGCCGATGCATTTGAACACCCAATTCGACCTGTACTACATTCGCAACTACTCGCTCTGGCTCGACGTGAAGATTCTGTGGAAGACACTGTGGGTGGTGGTGCGCGGGCAGGGGGCCTACTAGCGGTGGAAGCAGCGCCCGGCACGCAACTAGAGCAGCCTATCCTGCGCATCCGGCCGTCGCGCGGCTGGACGGCGCTAAATCTGCGTGAGCTGTGGCGCTACCGGGAGTTGGTGTACTTCCTCACCTGGCGCGACATTCAGGTGCGCTACAAGCAGACGGCGCTGGGCGTGGCCTGGATCGTGCTGCAACCGCTGCTGACGACGCTGGTGTTGACGGTCACATCTTTGGCAACCTGGCGCGCCTGCCGTCCGACGACTTGCCATACGCGGTGTTCGCCATGGCCGGCCTGGTCCCGTGGAATTTTTTTGCCGGCGCTTTCAGCCGCGGCCGCTTGAGCCTGGTGGGCAGCGCCAACTTGATCTCCAAGGTATATTTCCCTCGCCTGGCGATACTGATTGCCAGCGTGCTGGCCGGTTTCGCGGATCTGGCAATTGCGCTGCTGGTGTTGTTTGGGTTGGCGCTGTACTTTGGGATTTGGCCCACGCTGGTGGTGCTGATGCTGCCGTTCTGGCTGTTGCTGGCGCTGGGCGCGGCACTGGGCGTGGGCCTGTGGCTCTCAGCGTTGAGCGTGCAGTATCGCGATGTCGGCCATGTGGTGCCGTTCTTTGTGCAACTGTGGTTCTATGCCACGCCGGTGGTATACCCGGTGAGCCTGGTGCCCGAGCGGTGGCGTCTGTGGCTGGGCCTCAATCCCCTGGCGAGCGTGGCCGAGGGGTTTCGCTGGGCGGTGTTGGGCAAGGCCGCGCCCCCGTCGGCATGGTGCTGCTCTCAGTTGGCGTGGTCGTGGCCCTACTCGTCAGCGGCGCTTACGTGTTTCGGCTTATGGAACGCACCTTCGCGGATGTGGTCTAACGCATGAGTGATATTGCCATTCGCGTCAGCCA
>JBBRZY010000317.1:0-6011 GCA_038252885.1 Anaerolineales bacterium
ACAGCGTCCGGTCCAGCGGCATATACAGCCAGAATGTCTTCACGCTTCATCGTGGTCGGTTTATAGCACGTCTCGTGCCCAATAGGCCTGAGTAGTTACAGAAGCGTTGTGATTTGGTGCATAGAGGCGAACGAGATGGAATAACGAAAGCTGATCTATTGTTTACCGATGATTTGTTGTTTAATCTGTTCCTGAATCTCGTCTCCCACCCAAAGTTGTTTCCAAACAAACAAAGCATTGTAGATTTTTCGTCCAAGGTGGAAGCTGAACACATACTCGGAATACGATCAAAGACACGTCCCAAGCGCTTGTCATATTTCTCGCGCACTTATACCGATGACGATTTGAAGGAAATATAGTTGAATGGCACGGCCACTAGCCTCACCGCCTCTACATAATTGCCCTCGCCGCCCGCAGCATCGGCCCGCGCAGCGCCGTGGGCATCAGCGCCAGCTCGGCGGCTTGCCGCAGCCAGGGCGGCAGCGCCGGGTCGCGCACAGCCTGGGCGTTGGGCAGCGTCAGGTAGCGCACCTGCTTGAGCTTCTCTTTCGCGCCCAACAGCCGCCCGGCCGGGTCATCCAGCAATATGCCGTACACAAAGCCCAGCGTGACGTAGGTGGGGTGGGGGATGATGAAGCCGGTGTAGATCGTGTGCGACCGGCTGGGCAGATAGAAGCCGATGATCTGCCAGCCCAGCCGAACCTGCTCAGTGCTGGCCGGCAGCACCCGGCTGACCAGGTCGCGCGTGCGGTGGGCCAGCGTTTGGATCGGCGGCGGGAAGCCCGCCAGAAACTGGTCGGGGGTGAGCGCGGGGGTCGGCATCCGCGCCGCTAGCGGTCCTTGCTCTCAATTGAGAACTGGTTGCCCTCGGGGTCTTGGCCGTCAGCCACCCACACCCCCGGCGCGGGCGAGCGCACCTCGCCCAGCGGCACGCCGCGCTCCAGTAGCGCCTCGCGTGCCGTGTGGATGTCGGCCACGCTGAACACGATCTTGGGCGCGTCGGCCCCCAGCCGCTTTTGCCCGCCGCCGTGCAACACCAGCGTGCAGCCGCCCGTCTCAAACTCCACCCAATACTCGGTGCTGTAGTCTGCCAGCCCGGCCGGGAACTTGATTGCCAGGCCCAGCCGGTCGCGGTAGAAGACCACCTGCCCCGGCATATCGGCGACATACAGAATGATCTCCATCAAGCGGCCAACGATCCCCGCCATCACAGCCTCCTTGGAGTGACCCGACAGCGCAAATACCGTCCAGGTTTCATTTTAGCGCATACAGTGTGCCGACTGCCGTCAGGATGTAGATCGTCCCATCCGCCACGGCCGGAGCCGCCAGCAGCCGGCCATCGGCCTCGAAGCGCCACAACTCTGCGCCGGTGGCCGCGTCCAGCGCGTACAGGTGGCGCGGGCCCTCGCGCCGGTCGTGGTTCCCCTCTCCGACGATCAGCGTGTCGCCCGCCAGCACTGGGTCGCACACCGCCCAATCCTCGGTGGCAAAGCTCCAGACCAAGTCGCCGGTGGTCGTGTCGAACGCATAGACCGTTTCGTTGCGGCTGCCGACAAAGACCCGCCCGTCGCCCACCGCTGGCGCGCTCCAATCGCTGCCATCGGTTGGGTAGCCCCACAGCAAATTCCCAGTAGACGCATTCAGCGCGAAAAATGACCCTTCGGCGGCGCCCACATAAATGCGCCCCGCGTCCACCGCCAGCGGCGCATAACTAAGACTGTCTGCGCTGTGCCAAAACTCCACGCCCGTTGCCAAGTTGAGCGTCACGATCCTCTGGCCATTTTCAACGTATAGCCGGCCGTTAGCGTAGACAGGCGGATGGACCGCAAAGCCGCCCACGTCCGCCTGCCACAGCACCGCGCCGGTCAGCCGGTCCAGCGCTGCCACCCCGCCGTCTTGGTTGATGAAGTACAGCGTGTCGCGCACCACCAGCGGCGCACTGTAAATCAGCGCGCCGGCCGCGTAATGCCAGCGTTCTGCGCCGTCGGCCAGGGCCAGCGCATACAGCGTGTCGTCGCGCCCGGCGTAGACCGTGTCGCCCACGATCACGGGCGAGGTCACAATTCCACGGCCGTTGCCATTGCCGACCACCCACAACTCGTCGCCGGTGGCCGCGTCGAAAGCTCGCAGCTTCCCGATCTGGTTGGGCACGATCAGCACGCCGTCCGCGACGAGCGGTGCGCCTAGCACCCCCAGCCCCAGCCCGGTCTTTTGCCACACCACCGTCGGCAGCGTGCGCGGCACCACCGATTCGATGCGGCCGGTGCGCCCGGCATCGCCCCGGAAGAGTGTCACGACCGGCGGCCCGGCGGTAGCCGTGGGAGGCGCGGCGGTGGCCGTGGGTGGGATGCGCGTGGCCGAGGGCGGCACCGGGCTGGCCGTGGCCATGGGCGGTTCAGGGGTTGGGCTGGCGGTGGCCGCCGGCCCACAGGCCGCCAGCGTAAGCCCCACGACCGCAAACGCGATGCTGACTGTGACCAGCCGAATGGGTTTCATCGATATTTGCCTCTCAGGGGGGATATTGAGCGCCGGTCGCCGTCAGGCAGTTCGGCACTATGAATAGTCGCCGGCCGCTCAAATGGTTCACCGGGTGGGCGTGGGCGCAGCCGCTCAGTCAGGCGGCGGCGGGTTGAGGGCCACCGCGCGCCACTGCCAGGTGCGCAGCACGCGGCCACCTGAACCCGGTCGGTCGGGGTCGGCCAGGCTGCGCTCTTCCTCGCCAAACGGCACCAGCCGCCCCGCCCCCGCGCGGAAGTCTTCCCAGCGTCGCTCCACGAGCGGCGCGCGGTCCGCCGCCCCCACCGCGTTCGGATTGGCCACGTCGCGGGCGCGGCGCAGCAGGTGAGTGCGGGCGTCCAGGGCGTAATCGCGGGTCGTGCCATCGCTCAGCCGCAGCTGCAGCACGTAGTGGGCGGCCCCCGCCTGGTCAGCCATGCCCAGCAGCGCCACGTTGTGGCCCCGCGCCTGAAAGTCGGCCAGCGTCAGCGCCAGGCTCGGCCACTGGGCCGCCCGCCATAGCGCCTGCGCCGCCGTGCCCGTCAACCGCACTGGCTGCGGCTGGCCGGGGGCCTGGGCCCACGCGCCGCCTTCGTCCCAGCGCAGGGTGTGCGTGCCGCCCGGCAGGCTGGTGGCCAGGCTCAGGCCGCCCGGTTGGTGCAGCCGCACCAGCCCCCGGCTGACCACGCGGTTGCCCTCGATCAGCGTGCCCTCCAACCGAGCCGCGCTGATCGGCTCGCCGTGCGGGCCGCGCGCCGCCCGCGCCTGCGCCGCTAACAGGTCGGCCAGTGAGCGAGTGGGTTGGCCGCGCACCGCGAGCGTGGGCGGGGCCGGGGCGGGCCGGGAGGGCAGGTCGGTCCAATGCATCGCCTCCCATTGTTATCCGGCGGCCCACCCGCCGGCATCACCCAAATTGGGTGAAGTGGCGGCCCCGGCCTGCGCCCCGCCGTCAATTGGGGAATTTGTGGGGGGCGACAACCCGGCCGGTCTGCGCTATGCTTAGAGTCACCAACGTCCGCCGCAGTTCTGGGAGGCCCATATATGGCAGAAACTTCACGCGGCCGCGTGGCCGGCGCGCTCGTGCTAATTGGGTTGGGGGTGTGGTTCCTGGCCGTGCAACTGTCCCCCGTCTTGCGCGCCTGGGCCTTTGGCGGCCGCACCTGGCCGATCCAAATTCTGGCCGTGGCCGCCCTGTTTCTGCTGGTGGGGGTTGTCACCCTGACGCCCGGCTGGGTTATCCCGGCCAGCCTCCTGGGCGGCATCGGCGGGTTGCTGTACTACCAGACCCTCACCGGCGACTGGGAAAGCTGGGCCTACGCCTGGACACTGATTCCTGGCTTTGTGGGCGTAGGGCTGCTGCTGTTTGGCCTGCTGCGCGGCCTTTCGCGCGGCCCGCTGACCGCCGCCGCCTGCCTGCTGGCCTTGAGCGCCGTGCTGTTTGCGGTCTTTAGCGCGTTCTTGGGCGGCCCGCGCGGCCTGGGCCAGTGGTGGCCGGTCGTCCTAATTGTGCTGGGCGTGGTCTTCCTGGCGCAGAGTCTGGCGCGCCGCCGGCCGGCCTAGCGCCGCTTGCAACCGAACGCCCCGCCGGGCGTATTATTGAAAAGCCCGATCAAGTCTGGCTCTTTCGTGAGGTCTCCCATGTCATTCAACTATCGGACCAGCCTGATTGTGGGCCTGGCCCTCATTGCGTTCGGCGTGTTGTTCTTGCTCCAACAGATCTTCGATTGGAGCGTGTGGGACGCGCTCTGGCCCGTCATCATCATCGCCATCGGCGGCTTGTTCTTCGCCGGCATGGTCGCGGGCGGCAAACCCGCCGGGCCGCTCGCTATCCCCGGCAGCATTGTCACCACCATCGGGCTGATGCTGTTCACCTTCAACCTGATCGGCCACTGGGAGGCCTGGTCGTATGGCTGGGGCCTGATTGTGGCCGGCGTGGGCCTAGGGCTGGCGATCAACGGCTGGTGGAGCGACCTGCCGGGCCTGCGCCGCAGCGGGCTTGAGTTGATCCGTGTCGGCCTGACCTTGTTCCTGGTCTTCGGCGCGATCTTCGAGGTGCTGGTCTTCGGCTCCTTTGACCTGGGCAACTGGTTTGGGCCGGCGCTGCTGATCCTCTTGGGCGTGTGGATGCTGGTGCGGCGCAGCGGCTTGTGGGCGCGGATGTTCCCGCCCGCCACGCCCAACATCCCGGCCGCGCGCGTCACGCTCGACGCCACCAGCCGCCCGACTGACGATCAATCCCCGCCGCGCAGCTAACTGCGCTGGCCGGGCAGGAGAACTTTCATGGCTTCACAACCGCAACCGCACCGGCGCGACCGTTCGCTGTTCTTCCCCATCGTCCTCATTGGCGTGGGCGTTGTCTGGCTGCTGGTCAACTTCGGCCTCATCCAGGGCTTTACTCTCGGGCGTTTGCTGCGGCTGTGGCCGCTGTTCCTAATCGCCGCCGGTCTCGAGCTGCTGGTGGGCCGTGGTCGCGCCTGGATCAGCGCCGTCATCGGGCTGCTGACGGTCGGCGCGGCCGTGGCGCTGCTGATGTACGGCCAGCAATTGGGGCTGGCGCAGGGCAGCGCGCTGAAGACCGAAAGCTTTAGCGCCCCGCTCGACAACGCCACCCGCGCGCAGGTGACGCTCGACCTGGCGCAGTACGCCGCCCAGGTTGGCCCGACCACCGCTGCCAGCAACCTGGTGGAGGCCGACCTGGCCTTCACCGGCGCGGCCGTGTTCGACGTGAGCGGGAGCGGCAGCGCGCAGAAGAGCGTGCGGGTGGGGGTCACTAATGACTTCTCCGACCCGTTCGCATTCATGGACGACTTCGACGCCCAGTGGCAGATCGGCCTCAGCCCGGCCGTGCCGCTCGACCTGACGATTGACGGCGGCTCGGGTTCAGCCGACTTCCAACTGCAAACGCTCGACCTGGAGGCGCTGACGCTCGACGCCGGCTCCGGTCAGATTGACCTGGCGCTGCCGGCCGGCGCGGCCTATGACGCCACCATCATCGGCGGCTCGGCCGGGATCGACATTACGGTGCTGGCCGGCACGCAGGCCACGCTGCGCTTCGACGGCGGCAGCGGCGGGCTGACGATTGAGGTGCCCGACGGTCTGGCCGTGCGGCTGGAGGTGCAAGATAGTGGCTCGGGCGGGGTGCGCCACCCCAACGGCTGGGAGACCGTGCGCGCCGGCAACAACGACGAGGGCGTGTGGCAGACCCCCGGCTTCGACACCGCCAGCCTCCAGTTCACCATCATCGTCACCGATCTGGGCTCGGGCAGTGTGACCGTGCGCTAAGGGGTTCAGAAAATTAACAGGGCCGGCTGGCAGTCGCACTGCCCGCCGGCCCTGTTTTGATTCGGACAGCTTTACAGCAGCGTCTTGATGCGCTTGTGGAGGCTGAGCTCGCGGTAGATGTTGTCGAGCTGCTCGCGGCTGGTGGCCTCGAAGCTGACCGTGACGGCCATGTACTTGCCGCCCTCGCTCAGCCGCGTGGTGCTGATGGTGACGGCCTCGTCCGGCAGGTGGTG
>JBBRZY010000318.1:0-6005 GCA_038252885.1 Anaerolineales bacterium
GGGCGGCAGTTCGACCACGTCTTCGAGGTTGAGCACCTCGTCGTCTGGCCGCGGCCCCCTTGCCACGTTGACCTGGATGGTGTTGAAGCCCAGGTCCTTGAGCCGCAGCAGGTTGGCGTCGGTCCAGGGCACGACCTTCCAGAACTTGAAGGGTTCGGCCGAGTTGGGGTTGCCCAGGAAGCCGACTCGCACTTGAAACGGGGAAACCGGGTTGTCAATCGTCATGGCGCGTGTGCCTTTCGCGCGGAGAGCATACTTGAAAAGCAGGTTTGGGGCGAACAGAGGCGGAGGGGGAGAGGTCAGAAGTCAATAGTCGGAGAAGCCGAGCCGGCTGGTGCGGGCGGCCGGGTCGGGTAGCGTTACGCGCCCGCCGCCAGGTCGAGGATGGCCTGGCGCAGGGCGGGGTTGACGGCGGCGCACGTCTCTAGATAAGCCAGGATGGCGAGCGCGGCGGCGGGCGTCTGGTCGTAGCCGGCGAGCATGGCCGGCAGGTGCGCGGCCAGGGCGGGGTGGCGCTGCTCGACGCGGCGGCTAAGGTTGAACGGGTCGCGGCGCGCGCCGGCCAGCGGGTCGAGCGCGTCGCACAGTTCGATCAGGCTGTTGAGCGCGTAGCCCTGAATCCAGCGCATGGCCGTCAGCTTCTCCCCGCGCCGGTAACGCCCCAGCCCCACATAGAGATTACACAGTGCCTCGCCCACCAGCACTTCTACAGACTGCAGCGCGGGGGGCTGCGCATCGGGCGGCTGGTACGCGCCCAGTTTGAAGTCGGCCGCCTGCCACACCACGCGGCTGGCCGCCGCGCCGGCCGCGCGCAATTCCTCCGGCTCGAACACGGCCAGCTCGCAGAACACGCCATCGGCATACAACAGCTTGTAGCCATCGCGCGTGTTCTGGAACATGTAGGATACCGGGGCGACGCTGGTGAGCCAGGCGGTGTCGGCTAGGTAGGCGGCTTTGTGCCCCGGCGCGACGATGGCGAAGAAGTCGAGGTCGGAGTAAGCGTCCATGCGCGCCAGGTCCGCGCCCGACGACCCGAACGCAATCAGCGCCAGGCCGTGGCCGCTGGCCGCCAGCGAGGCGGCGAGGGCGTCGAGGCGGGCGAGTAGAAGGGTTGGGGCTGACACAGGGAAGAGCAGAGCAGAGAAAAGAAAAGGAAATGGAACGCCAAGCGGTTGGGTTGGTCGGGGCGGTGCGCGGCTTGGGTTAGACGCGCGCCGCGCTGCTCAGAAAATTAGCGGTCGGGTAAATCGGCCGGTGAGACTCCTCACCCGCTTGCAGGGACTGCGGCGTCCGGCGACCTGAGGCGGGGTTCGGAGTGACATTAACGAAGTCAGGAACGGTCAATGCGTCGCGGGTAATGAACTCGCCCCTGGCCGACCCTTTTTCCTAGCGCAGCCTCTCTTTTCTCTCCGCGCAGCGGCCTACATCCGCGGCAGCACGATCGACTCTTGCTTCTGATACTTGCCCTTCTTGTCGGCGTAGGAGATCAGGCACTCCTCGTCGCCCTCGAAGAACAGCACCTGGGCGATGCCCTCGTTGCTGTAGACCTTGGCCGGCAGCGGCGTGGTGTTCGAGATTTCGAGCGTCACATAGCCTTCCCACTCCGGCTCGAAGGGCGTGACGTTCACGATCAGCCCGCAGCGCGCGTAGGACGACTTGCCCAGGCAGATGGTCAGCACGCCGCGTGGGATGCGGAAGTACTCGACCGTGCGGGCCAGCACGAACGAGTTGGGCGGGATGATGCACACCGGGCCTTGAAAATCGACCATGCTCTTGGGGTCGAAGGCCTTGGGGTCCACCACGGCCGAGAAGACGTTGGTGAAAATCTTGTACTCGTCGGCCACGCGGATGTCGTAGCCGTAGGACGAGACGCCGTAGGAGATGACGCCGGCCCGCACCTGGCCAGGCTCGTACGGCTCGATCATGCGCTGCTCGTTCGCCATCTTCGTAATCCAATGATCAGGTTTAAGGCCCATGCTGGCTCCTGGGAGTCACATGCCCAAGCGCGGGTGCGCCTCAGGCTTCGCGGATAACGGGATTGCGGAGGGCGCCGAGGCCCTCGATATTCACTTCGACCCAATCGCCGGCGTTCAGCGGCGTGCCGCCGGCGGGCGAGCCCATTAGGATCAGGTCGCCGGCATTGAGCGTCATGGCCGCCGACACAAAGGCGATGACTTGCGCCACAGTGAAGAGCATGTCGTGGGTGGTCGTCATCTGGCGCGTGACGCCGTTCACGCTGCAGCCGATCACTAACTCGGTCGGGTCGACGTGGGTGGCGATGGCCGGCCCGAGCGGCAGGAACGAGTCGAAATTGGCGGCGCGCGTCCAACTCTGGTCGACCTCGGCGATGTCTTGGGCCAGCACGGCGTTGGCGCAGGTGTAGCCGAGGATGTGGGCGGCGGCCTGGTCCGGGCTGATCCAGCGGCCGGGCCGGCCAATGACGACGCCCAGTTCCGCGCCGTGCAGCACCTCACGCGCCTGGGCCGGCAGCCGGATGGGCTGGCCCGCGCCGAGCAGCGCGCTGGGGGCCAGCAGGCCAATCTGCGGCAGGTCGGGCGTGGGCAGGTTAAGCTCGCGCAGCCGGTCGAGGAAGTTGACGTTCAGCGCCAGGATTTTGCTGGGCGTGCAGGGCGGCAGCAGCGTCACCTCGGACAATTGGGCCACCGGCGCGCCGCGCACAAAGTCGCCGTAGATGTCGCCGGTCAGGCTGCCGATGACCTCGCCTTCCAGGTGGCCGGTGTGCACGGCGTTGTCTTTGAGATAACGGACAAGGTACATAGCGCCTAGTTTTCAGTCAACGGTGGAAGCTGCCGTATCTTACCATCAAAGGCAGGGCGGGCCGGGGTAGAAGGGCGTAAAGCGAATAAGGGGAATAAGGGGGATAAGGGGAAGCCCAGGAATGGGTACCACGCTTCGGCGCTTACACAACACTGTTCGCTTTAGTCCCCCGAGTCCCCAGCCTTGCGTGCCCACACAAGGTCATACTCCACTTGCCAGCGCTCCACGCGCACAAGCTCAACTGAGAACTCGGCCAGCAGGCGCAAGAAGGCGGGGCGGCTAAAGGTCTTGCCGGGCATCAGCCAGGCGTCGAAGCCGATGCGGTTGGTCAGCAGCAGCACGCCGCCGGGGCGCAGCACGCGCAGGCACTCGGCCAGCGCGGCGCGGGCGTCGGGCAGAAACTCCAATGCTTCCAGGCAGGTGACGGCGTCAAAGGCGTCGGCCGCGCAGGGCAGGGCGGCGGCCGGGGCTTGCAGCCAGTAGGCCCGGCCCGGCCAGGCGGCGCAGAGGGGTTGGCCGTGCCGCAGCATGCGGGCCGAGAGGTCGAGTGTGACCACCTGGCCGTCGAACGCGATCTGCGGCAGCAACGTGCGCGCCAGACGGCTGGTGCCGCCGGCCACGTCGAGCACCAGCGGCGCGTCGACTTCGGCCAGGGCCAGCGCCAGCGGCAGGGCCAGGGTGTCGGTTTCGACCTGCGGGTCGAAGTGCTTGGTGCGGTCGTAGCGCGGCGCAAAGCGGTCGTACAGGGCGACGACCACGCGCTGGCCCAGGTGCGCGCCCTCGGCGAGGACGAGCTGCCAATAAAGCAGCGCGGCCAGGAGCGCCAGGCCGAGCAGCGCCAGCAGCAGCCAGGCGGGCGGCAGGGCGGCCTAGCCTTCTACCCAGCGCCAACTGCCCACTTCGAGCAGCGCGTCGGCCTCGATCTCGATCAGCATGGCCGGGTCGATCAGCGCCGCCACTTGCACCATGGTCGTCACGGGGCGATACATCTCAAAGAACTCGCCGTGGGCGCGGCCGATGGCCTCCCACTGGGTGATGTCGGTCACGAACATGCGCGTGCGCACGACGTCTTTGATGTTGGCGTTGGCCAGGTTCAGCGCGTTCTCCAGATTGTGCAGCGCCTGCATCGTCTGGGCGTAGGGGTCGCCCGGCCCCACCACCTGGCCGTCTGGCCCAATGCCGGTGGTGCCGGCCACAAACACGCTGTTATCGACGCGCACGGTGCGCGAGTAGCCGACGATGGGCTCCCAGGGAGCGCCGGTAGAGTAATTGGTTCGGGGCATAGGCTTCTCCAGTCCAGTGACAGGGTAACGAGTGGTGCGGCGGCGTTAAGCTTCGGGCGGCGGGCTGGCCTGCCGCGCCCGGTCGGCGTCGGCCTCGCGGCGGATTTCGGCTTCCTCGGCGGCCAGCCGCGCCTGGCGGTCGGTGATGGCCTGGGCGTAGGCCTGGTCATAGTGGTCGGCCAGCCCAGCCAGGTACAGGCCAAAGCCCTCCCAGCCGCGCGCCATGAGGTTGCGCTTGGCCTGCATCTCGGCGTCGGGCTGGCCCCGGCGCACGCGCCGCAGCGAGCGCCAGATGTGCTGGGGGGCCGCCGCCACCTGGCGCGCGAGCTGGGTCAGCGGGCTGATGCCGGCGGTGTTGAGCGTGCGGGTCAGCGCCACCCGGCCCAGCTCGGCGGTGGCGGGCTGGTCGAGGTGGCCGACAGTCAGCATGTAGTCGAGCAGGTAGGCGCGGTGCCAATAGTAGCTCAGCTTGTCGGCGGCTTCGTTGATGGTCAGGAAGTAAAACAGTTTGCGTGAGACGCGCTTGAGCAGCGACCAGACCAGCACGACCGGCCAGAGCAGGCAGCCGGCCAGCCAGCCGTCGCTGCGGTGCAGGGCGGCCAACACGCCAGGCGAGAGCTTGCGGCCGGCGCGGCGCGCCACGGCGGCGGCGATGCGCCGGTTGAAGAAGCTCTCAAAGAGCGAGTCGAGAAAGGGCACCGGGATGAGGAGGGATAGCCCGGCAAAGGTGGCTTCGGCGTATAGCGCCCAATCGAAGGCGGCGGAGGGGGGCGGGGCGGTGCTGGTCATGGGGAGTATTCTACCGTGGGACTTTGACAGGGCAAGCCGCTGCGCATACACTTACTTGGTTGAAAGGAGTAACGCTATGGAATGGCCCGCCCGGATTTCGATTGATCCGCACGTCTTGGTCGGAAAACCCGTGGTCAAAGGCACCCGTTTAGCGGTGGAGTTTCTGATTGACCTGCTGGCTCAGGGCTGGTCGGAGGCTGACATTCTCCACAGCTACCCCACGCTGACGGCGGCCGATATTCAGGCCTGCCTGCAATACGCCAGCGAACGGCTCCGAGCTGAGAAGGTTTACCCATTAACTCCCCAATGCGGCAATTCTTGACAATATGTCATTATTGACATATATTCTGGTGGACTTTGCTTACAAAATCTAGCCGCAGGATCAGGTGGTTACACGGCGAGATAAAGACGCCTCCCGTTTCACAAGCGGCGAGGCGTGAAGTTGGCATTCTGCTACGGAAACTACAGGATGACGCGATGTTAGGGCTGCCCCAATCGCGGCCGATGCCAAGCATTGGCCCGCGCTGTCACGAATTGCGGATTAGGGACGCTGCTGCAACGTGGCGCATCCTCTATCGGATTGATAGCGACGCAATTATCATTATGGAAGTGTTCAACAAGCAGACTCAGCAAACCCCAACACCTGTGATTGACGTCTGCAAGAAACGCTTGCGATACTACGATAGTTGGAAGACGGAAGGTGGAAAGTGAATAAGACCAAAGAGGCGAAGTTGGCCGAGATGGGCTGGCGGAGTGGCACTGTAGCAGAATTCCTTGGCCTGACGCCTGAGGACTCGGCCTATGTGGAGATGCGGGTTGCGCTGAGCAGCAGCCTCCGCCAGTACCGGAAGGCAAAGCGCTTGACACAGACACAGTTGGCCAAACGGATGGAGTCGAGTCAGTCGCGCATGGCGAAGGCGGAGGCCGGCGACGCCTCGGTTTCGCTCGATCTGCTCATTGAATCACTGCTCGCGCTGGGCGCGACGCGCGAAGACCTGGCCCGCATCATCGCCGGCGGCGGCGTGACGGCCTAGCCGGCCGCCCCATGCTCACCGCCGCCATCCCGCTGCTGCATGTCTCCCACTCGGCCGAGGCGGAGGTCTATTACTGCGACCAACTGGGCTTCCGGCGCGAGTTTGCCTACCGCCCCGACCC
>JBBRZY010000319.1:0-6001 GCA_038252885.1 Anaerolineales bacterium
AGGATGAAGGCATACTCCACGAGGCCCTGCCCCTGTTCGCGTTGGATGAGACGCATGGGGTGGTCCTTTCAAGCATATGACCTATCAGGAGTTGCCTGAGCAAGATTATTATACGAAACTCTATTCGCAAAAGCTATAGGAAACATTCAATTTAGGGGATTCCTAACGCAGTTACAGGCGGGTTTGAAACCGGCACCCGTCTCAGGTTAGAACACGGGGAACGCTAGCTCAGCCTTGTGCCCAAACCCCTGATTGTTGTCAATCAACCGCGCCCAGCGCGGCGTGAGCACGTAAAAGTTAGAGCGCGCCAACTCGGCTTGAAAGTCCGCCGCAAACGGGAATTTGGCCAGATAAAGCGCCCAGGCGGCGTCCCAAGCTGCGCCCGCTGTAACGACGCTGACCGTGCCTTCCATCTGCGCCCCGGCAATCTCATTCCAGCGCCACGTGGCCGCGTGGACCGTGATCGCCGCGCGCGGCTCGGCGGCCAGGTGGCGGCTGTGCCGGCTGCTGCCCGCCGACAGCCAGTAGACCCGCGCCGCCTCATCCGCCGCAAAGAACAAGCTGGCCGCCGCCGGCTGCCCGTCTGGCCCCACCGTCGCCAGCGTCAGCGTCGAGTGCGCCGCCAGAAAGGCCGTCAGCGCTTCCAGCGTAAGATTGTCTGGCATCGTTAGCCTCGCGAAACCTGCCGCCCGCCCACGTGAAACTCTAACCAATCTGCTACTTCGATGTAGAACAATTTCCTGTCACACTTCCTGGTATGCCCCACACCAGCTCTGCCCTGCCCGCCCGTCCCACCGCCCGCATCAACCCTAGCCCGCTGCGCCTGGTGACGTTCGTGACGGCGATGACGGCGATTGCAACTTCAAGGGCGCAGGTGACACTCGTGACGGCGATGACAGCGATTACAACTTCAATGGCGCTGGTGACGTTCGTGACGGCGATTGCAACAAGCGTGACCAAGGTGACGGCGATGACGGCAATTTCAACTTAGCTCGTCACATGGGCACCCCTCCCCGTGCCGGGGAGGGGCCGGGGGTGAGGTCCGTCCCAACGGTAATTTCAACCTACCCCTCGTCACATGGGCACCCCTCCCCTTCGGGTTAGGTCCCCCTACTTCACCCCCCAATGAATCGCCATCGTCCCGAACATCAGCCGCCGAAAGCCCACCTCGCGGAAGCCCGCCGCCCGCAGCCGCTCGGCCAACTGCTCCGCTGGCAGAAAGTTCTCGGTCGAGTCTGGCAAATAGGTGTAAGCGTCCGACGCCCCGGCGATCAAGCGCCCCAACGTCGGGATGATGACATGCAGGTGAAAGTTGATGAACGGCCGCAGCAGGTTGCGCGGCGGCGGCGTCGTGTCCAGGCACACCACCCGCCCACCCGGCCGCAGCACGCGGTATTGCTCGGCCCACGCCTGGCGCACTTCCACCACGTTGCGCATCAGGTAGCCGGAGGTCACCGCGTCAAAGTAGTCTGCTGCAAACGGTAAGCTCAGCGCGTCAATCCCGGCCCAGCGCACGCTGGCGCCCTGCGGCCGGCGCTGGCCCACGCGCATCATCTCCAGCGTGAAGTCACCGCCCACCGCCCGCAGCGCGCCGTCGCGGCCCAGCGCCTCAAACGCCAGGTCGCCCGTGCCCGTGCCCAGGTCCAGCAGCTTGCCGCCCGGGGGCAGTTGCGCCCGATCAATCACCTGCCGCCGCCAGCGCACATCTTGCCCGCCCGTCATCAGGCGGTTCATCACATCATAGCGCCCGGCAATGCGGCCAAACATACCCTGCACATAACGGGCGCGCTCTGCCCCGGTCAGGTGGGTCATACCGCGAACTCCCAGGGGCACAGGCGGCGCTCCAGCCAGTCAATGGCGAAGTACAAGCCCAAACCCATCAGCGCCATCGCCACGATCCCAGCATACATGGCCGGGTAGTTGAATAAAGTGCTGCCTTGCAAGAAGATGTAGTAGCCCAGCCCTTGCCGCGTGGCGTACAGTTCGGCCACATACAGCACCGCCACCGCGATGCCCACCGACACGCGCAGCGCCGTCAGCACCGCCGGCAGGCTGGCCGGCAAGTAGACGTAGAAGAACAAAGCGCGCCGCCCCGCCCCCAGCGACTGCACGCTCTGGATCAGCTCGGCCCGCAGGCTAGCCGCCGCGTCGCGCACCAGCACCAGGATTTGGAAGAACAGGATCAGCGTGATGACCACCACCTTCGAGAGATCACCAATGCCAAAGAACAGCACCACCACCGGCACCAGCACCACCTTGGGCACCGGGTAAGTCAGGTAGATCAGCGGCGAGAACAGCCGGTTCAGGCGGCGGCTCTGGCCCATCACCAGCCCTGCCGGCACCGCCAGCACCACCGCCAGCGCCATGCTCGCCAGCACCCGCCCCAGGCTCACCAGAAAGTGCCCGCCCAGCCCCTTCGGCAGCTCGGCCCAGAACACCGGGAACACCTGCAGCGGGCCCGGCAGAATGTTGGCGCGCGCAGCAATGGGCAGCAGCCCGGCCCCCACCAGCCAACTGAGCGCCTGCCAGGCCACCAGCAGGAACAGCGTGCCCAGCGCCAGGTCGGTCTTGCGCATGCTAGGCGCCCGCCCCCGCCGGCAGCAGCGGCGCACTTAGCGCCATCTGCCCGCGCAGCGTTTGGATCATGCCCGCGTAGCCCGGTTGGTCGCGGTAGCCCAGGTCGCCCGCGCCGGGGTTCTCAATCACCGTCAGCGTTGGGCCGCACAGCAAAATCTTCTGGCCCAGGAAGGCGGCCTCTTCAATCGAGTGGGTGACCACCACCGTGGTCAGTTGCTGCTCGGCCCGCAGCTCCAGCGTCAGGTTCTGCAGGTTCTCGCGCGTCGGCGCGTCAAGCGAGGCGAACGGCTCATCCATCAGCAGCAGATCGGGGTTGAGCGCCAGCGTGCGCGCGATGGCGGTGCGTTGCCGCTGCCCGCCCGAGAGTTGGCCGGGGTAATGCTGGCGCACGGCCCGCAGCCCCAGCCGCGCCAGCCAGTGCTCGGTGCGCGTGGCGATGTCGCCGGGCCGCAGTTCGGTGGGCGCGTGCGTGCCGTCTGGTCCATAGAAGCCCTGCACCCGCAGCCCCAGGCTCACGTTCTGCTCGCAGGTGGCCCACGGCAGCAGCCCGAAGTCCTGCAAGATCAGCCCGGTGCGCGGGCGCGGCCGCAGGATGGGTTGGCCCTCGATCAGCGCCGCGCCGCCGGTTGGGGCGCGCAGCCCGGCCAGCAAGTAGAGCAGCGTGCTCTTGCCGTAGCCCGACGGCCCCAGGATCGCCCAAGCCTCGCCCGCCGCCACCGACCAGTTGAAGTGGTCGAAGATCGGCGGGCGCCCGGGATATTGAAACGTCAGATCGCGCAGTTCAATCATGGGGCGGCAGCGCTGAGGAAACAGGCGGGCGGCCGATTGGAGTTGTCCTCCAACCCGCCGCCCGCGCATAGACCAACTATTTGGGCAGGTACGTGGCGTTCACCGAGTCGGCGTAGGCCAGGTCCTTGTCGATCAGGCCGTTGGCTTTGGCCCAGTCGTTCACATCGCGGAACTGCGCCTCGGTGGGCACCGCCGCGGTCGGGTAGTCGGGCAGCCCGTAGCTGTCGATCAACTGCGCCGACAGCAGATTGTTCGCCGTCAAGATGTCTTTCCAGGCCGTCTTGTCGGCATTGATGTCGGCCACGGCCTTCTCCCAGGCCTTCAGGAAGCCGCGCACGGCCTCCGGGTGGGCGGCCACGAACTCGGCGCTGAACGACAGCTCGCTATGGCCCAACTCCGGGTGCTTGGCATCCGACACCACCACCGTGGCCCCCGCGGCCAGCGCGCCGGCAGCGGCCGGGTCGGGCATGGTGGCGGCCATCACCGTGCCGTCGGCCAGCGCAGCCATCCGGTCGCGGATGTTGGGGATGGCGACAGTCTTGATCTCGTCCGGCGTCAGCCCTTCGGCCGCCAGCAGCCGATCGGTCAGGTAGTCAATCGTGGTCGCCTCAGAGATGGCGATCTCCACGCCCTTCAGCCCAGCCGCGTCGGTGATGCCCGTGTTCGGGCCCGCCAGGATGAAGTACTGCCCAAAACTGGCGCTGGCCGTGCGGGCGTAGCGCACCACTACCAGCGTCTGGCCGTCCTTGTTGTAGAACAGGGTTGAGATCAGGTCGTTGACCATCGCATCGCCCTGCCCGGCCTGCATCAGTTGGTCACGCTCGGCGGCCGAGGCCACCGGCACCACTTCCAGGTTGATGCCCTCGGCCGCGAAGTAGCCCTTGCTTTGGGCCACGAACATCGGCAGCGCATCCAAGATCGGCAGCATGGCAAAGCGCACGGTAACAGGCGCTGCCGGCGTGGCGGCGGGGCCGCAGGCGGCCAGCAGCAGCGCCGCGGCCAAAACTAAGTTCAGACCAGCAGTCAACTTGCGGAACATAGCAGCATTCTCTTTCTGGAGCAGCGCCTTACGAATTAATATGCAGCAGGGCGCGCAGCACGACATCGCCGATCAGGCCGAGCATAAACAACAGGCCAAAGCGGCGATTATGGACAAAACCAAAGCCGACAAACCACAGCGGCCAGACGTTCGGCGGGTACTCGGCCGGTGGCGCGGCCGGCTTGGGCTTGCTGAACCCGCGCATGGCTTGCAGCAGCGTCGGGATCGCCAGCAGCACGATCAGCACAATCGGCGTGAAGAACCCGACGATCACCAGATAGGCGACCGTGATGTATTGCAGGATCATCATCGCCACCACCGCGCCCCGGGCGAGGCGCTCGCCCAGGATCACCGGCAGCGTGAAGATGCGCTTCTCGCGGTCACCCACTTCTTTGTCGATGTGCTTGCCGAAGATGATGGTGGTGGCCCCAATGGCATACGGCAGACCGGCCAGCGCCACGTTCCAGTCCCACGCGCCCGTAATGATGTAGTAGCCCCCGCCAATCATCAGCGGGCCCCACACCAGCAGCACTGCCACCTCGCCCAGCCCAATGTACTTGAGCGGCCAGGTGTAGAACAGCACGAAGAACGCGCCGAAGCCCAGCAGCGCCAGGGCCACCGGGCCGCGCAGATAGACCAGGTAGGCGCCAATCAGCATCGCCACCCCGCCGGTCACCGCGATGTAGGTGAGCAGTTGGCGCTTGGTCAGCAGGCCGTGCTCCAGCGTGTGCACGCCGTACTGGGCGCGGAAGTAGTTGTTGCGGTCCACGCCCTTCACATAGTCGGTGTAGTCGTTGAGTTGGTTGTTGGTGGCGTGCGCCAGCAGCAGCCCCAGCGTCGTCAGCAACCACAAACCCAGGTCGAAGTGGCCGGCGCGGTACGAGAACAGCCCGGCCAGCCCAGCCGAGATGAAGGTGATGATGAGCACGCCCGCCCGCGAAGCGATCAGCCAGCGCGAGACTACATCCAGGCCCTTCCACTCATCTTTGGTGAGGCGCGGCATGGTACCCAGCGCCTTGGCCCACATTCCAAAGTTCATCTCTGCTCCTCTTTCTTTGCCCAACGCGTTGGGCTTTCGCTGGAGGAGATTCGCGTCGAACTGGACAAACTGCCTGTGGACTCAGTCCCCACTTCGGAGGAGTGGGATCAACTGGCGCACACTTGGCGCAGCCGCATTGATGATCGCATTGCCGAGCTTGAACGGCTGCAAGAGGGACTCAGCGATTGCATTGGCTGTGGCTGTCTATCGCTGGAACACTGCAATATTCTGAATCGCGATGATCAGATGGCGAAGCGCGGCCCCGGCCCGCGCTTTTGGATTGGCGATGCGCGGCCATCAGATTAGCGTTGCCGTGGATCGCGGGACAAGCCCTGAACGTTATCGCAATTCAGGGCTTGTCCCGCTGCGTAAACTTAGGCTAGGTCAAAGGTAACATTGAGTGCGGCGGCGTCCTCGGTCAGCAAGGCCCATGTTGCATCATCCACCTGGATGCCTTGCTCGCCGCGTGCAGCGGCCATCTTTTGCTCAGGCTCACCGGGGAGCAGGACTTCACTGAAGCCGGGGGCTGGCTTGGTGCTTTTGACGCGTGCCGCGAC
>JBBRZY010000320.1:0-5993 GCA_038252885.1 Anaerolineales bacterium
CAACGGCGGCAGCGCCCTGGGCGCCAACGGCCTGGCGGTCAACGCCGTGGTCACCACCAACACCGCCGCCGCCGCCTGCGCCGTGGTGTGGATGTTCCTAAGCTGGCGCGACAGCCGGCCGAGCGTGCTGGGCATCGTCACCGGCGCAGTGGTCGGGCTGGTCGCCATCACCCCCGCCGCCGGCTTCGTCACCCCCTTGGCCGCCATCGTCATCGGCGCCGTCGCGGCGCCCATCAGCTACTACGCCATGCGCCTGCGCGTCAAGCGCGGCCTGGATGAGTCGCTGGATGTGTGGGCCTGCCACGGCATGGGCGGGGTGTGGGGCGCACTGGCTACCGGCCTGTTTGCCACCACCAGCGTCAACGCCGCCGGGGCCAACGGCCTGTTCTACGGCAATCCCAGCCTGTTGCTCATTCAGGCGCTGGGTGCCCTGGTGGCCATCGTCTTTGCCTTTGGCATGACCTTCCTAATCACCAAAGTGCTGCACCGGGTGATGGGCCTGCGCGTCACCGAGAATGAAGAAGAAGTCGGGCTAGATATCAGCGAGCACGGGGAACGCGCTTACGTTTAGCGCCCTCGCCTGGCTCACGCTAAAGGAGCGTGCCCCATGACCAAGAAAATTGAAGCCATCTTTCGGGAAGAGCGCCTGCCCGACGTCAAAGAAGCGCTCGCCAAAATCGGCATCGTCGGCCTGAATGTGTTTGAAGTGCGCGGCCACGGCCGGCAGGGCGGCGTGCTGCTCAACGGCCGCAACGGCCCCTACCGGGTGGATATGCTGCCGCGCATCCAACTCAACATCATCCTGAGCGACCACAACGTCGAGCCGACCATTGCCGCCATCAGCCAGGCCGCGCAAACCGGCGAGATTGGCGACGGCCTGATCTTCGTCTACCCGGTGGATGAGGTCATCCGCATCCGCACCGGCGAGCGGGCCGGCGCCGCCCTGCACTACGAAGGCGACATCGACAGCCGCGCCGCCGTGGACCCAACAGCCGCCCCTGCCCCAACGGCGACGGCCGCCTAAACCTCCGCCCTAACCACGCGGGACGGTCCGGCGCCAACGCTCCGGGCCGTCCCGCTGCCTCCAATTGCGGTGAGAAACTGCCTCGGCGTTGAAGGCCAACAGTCTTTTTCCAACTTGGCCCCCCAACTGAAATGCTCCCGGCCAAAAGTTTTATCTGGAGGAATTCCCCGACTCCCGCTATAATCCCGTCTCGTAAGGCACATGCCCCGGCGCAGGCCGCCCCTCAGCCTGCGCTGCTTGTTGAGTCGGCCTCGGCCCCTCTAATGTAAATGTAAGGAAAGCTCGCTATGATTGACGTAAATGACCTGCGCAAAGGCGTGACCTTTGAGCAAGACGATCAGATCTTCAAGGTGCTCGAGTACTCGCACAACAAGCCGGGGCGCGGCAACGCCACCATCCGCACCAAGCTGCGCAACCTGCGCACCGGCGCGACCATCGACCGCACCTACCAGTCCGGCGACCGCATGCAAGATATTCGCCTGGACCACCATCAGGTGCAGTACTTGTACAAAGACGGCAACCTGTACTACTTCATGGATACCGTCAGCTACGAGCAGCCGGCCATCTCGGCCGAAATGTTGGGCGACAACATCAACTACTTGAAAGAAGGCCTGGAAGTCAAGCTCACCTACTACCAGGACGAGCCGATTGAAATCGAGCTGCCGGTGGCGGTGGAACTCAAGGTGGTCGACAGCGAAGTGGGCGTGCGCGGCGACACCGCCGGCGCCGCCGCCAAGCTGGTCACCGTCGAGACCGGCCTCAAGGTGCAGGTGCCGCTGTTCGTCAAGGTCAACGACACCATCCAGGTCGACACGCGCACCGGCGACTATCTCACCCGGGTCTAACCGGCACTGGCTTCCCCGCCTCCGCCGGCCCGGTTGCATTGGTGGGGCGGGGCCGCGAGGAAAGGTAAGGGAACCCGCGTTATGCGCACTCCCGCCGGTTTTGAATGCCGTTATTTTTACGCCAACTATTTTCGGGGCCGCAACCAGCAGGAATGCCGGCTGGTGGAGCGCGAGGCCACTAGCGAGCGCTGGACCCCCGGCTTGTGCCGTGGCTGCCCGGTGCCCAAGATCTTGACCCATAACGCCTGCACCCACCTGGTGCTCGACGCCAAAGTGGTCAAGACCTGGGGCGGCCTCGGCCGCAAGGTGGCCGTCAGCGCCGCCTGCACCAAGACCCTGGGCGAAGTGGCCAACCCCCACACCGGCTGCGGCCACTGCCACGAAAACCTCACCCAACTCCTGACGCCCGACAGTCCGTGATCACCACCCTCCTATTTGACCTGGACGACACCTTGCTCAGCAATGGCATGGGGTCCTTCCTGCCGGCCTACTTCCAACAGTTGAGCGAGCACTTTGCCGGCTGGCGTGGCGTCGAGCGCCTGACGCCCGAGCTGGTCAGCGCCACGCGCGCCGCCGTCGCCAACACCGACCCGGCCCGCACGCTGCTCTCGGTCTTCAGCGAGTGCTTCTCTGAAGCGCTGGGCTGGCCCGCCGCCGATTGGCAGGCGCACTTCGCCAGCTTCTACGACGAGCGCTACCCCCGCCTGAGGGCGCTCACCCGCCCGGTGGCAGCCGCTCGCCCGCTGCTGGCCTGGGCCGTTTCACAAGGCTACGAGCTGGCCCTCACCACCAACCCGCTCTTCACGCGCGCGGCCGCCACGCAGCGCCTGGCCTGGGCCGGCCTGGCCGACTTCGACTTCACCCTCATCACCGACCTGAACAATAGCCACTTCGCCAAACCGCGCCCCGAGTATTACGCCGAGGTGCTGGCGCAGCTTGGCCGCCGCCCGGAGCAGGCGCTGATGGTCGGCGACGACTGGAACAACGACATCTTGCCCGCCGCCGTCGCCGGCCTGCGCACCTATTGGATCACGCCCGCCGGCGCGCCCGAACCGCCGCCGGAGCCTATCGCGCCGCTGGCCTGGGTCGAAGCGCTGCCGCTGGCGCACGGCACGCTGGCTGAGTTCGCCGCCTGGGCCCCCGCCGCGCTGCCCGCCCTGCCCGAGAGCGCGCCACCCACCGGCGCCGCCCTGCCCTATTTGCTCACTGGCAGCCTGGCCGCCCTGCACGGCACGCTCGCCGACTGGCCCGCCGCCGATTGGCCGCGCCGCCCCGCCCCCGACGAGTGGTCGCTGACCGAAATCGCCTGCCACCTGCGCGACGTGGAGCGCGAAGTGAACCTGCCGCGCCTGCACAGCGTGGTCGAGCAAGACAACCCCTTCATGGCCGGGGCCGACACCGACCCGTGGGCCATCGAGCGCGGCTACGCGGCCCAGCCCGGCCCGGAAGCGTTAACCGCTTTCTCCCTCAGCCGCCAAGCGACCATCCGCTTCCTGCGCCAGCAGCCGGCCAGCGCGTGGACCCGCACCGCCCGCCACGCCATCTTTGGCCCCACGCTGCTCGTCGAGATCGTCGGCTGGATGCTCGACCACGACCGCATCCATCTGGCCCAAGTTCGCAGCACCGAGCAGCAGCTTCACCCCGCCCCCGCCGTCTAGCCTGCCGCCCGCCCGAATCAAAAACGGCCGAGTGTCACCGGGTTTCCCCGCGACCACCTGGCCGCTGATCGCCTCACCCGCTGCCGCCCCGCCCGTCCGTTACATCCCTTTTTCTTAGCGAAGCATCTCTTTCTTCTTCTCTGCCTTTGCTTTTCCCCCCGAAGCGTTACTCCACAGTCGGCAATTCAAAAGCAAATGTACTCCCATGCCCCAACTCGCCCGTCACCGTCACGTGCGACCCGTGCGCCTCGACCAGCCGTTTGACCAGCGCCAGCCCCACGCCCAGCCCGCCGCCTGCCCGCGTAGACGAGCCATCCACCTGATAGAACACTTCGAAGATGCGCGCCCGGTCCTTCATCGCGATGCCTGGCCCCTGATCGCGCACGGCCACGCGCACCCGCTCGCCCGTGCGCGCCACCATCACGCTCACCACCTGCGTCGGCGGGCCAAACTTGGCCGCGTTGTCCAGCAAGTGCCGCAGCACCCGCGTCAGCGCCGCCCGATCGCCCAGCACCAGCGGCACCGCGCCGTCGTGCGTCAGCCGCACGTTCAGGTCGCGCCGCAGCGGGCTGGCCCGGAAGGCCTCGATCACGCTCTGGCACAGGTCAGTCACCTGCAGCGGGGCCAGCGTCAGCCGCTGCTCGTCCAGGCTGTTGAAGTCCACGATGTCGTCCACCGCGTGCTCCAGCCGCGCCACCGCCGCCTGCGCCACCGTCAGCCCCTCGGCCTGCTGCGGGGTCAGCGCCCCCAGCGCGCCGTCGCCCAACAAATCTACAAACGACTTCACATGCAGCAGCGGCGTGCGCAGCTCGTGCGACACATTGGCGATGAATTCCGACTTCAGCCGGTCGAGCCCGCGCTGCTTGGCCAGCGCCCGTTCTAACTCGGCGGTGCGCTCCGCCACACGCTGCTCAAGCTGCGCCAGGGTGACTTGCAGTTGATCGTGGTCGCGTTTGCCGCGCAGCAGCGCCCGCACGCGGGTGACCAGCTCCACCGGGTCGTACGGCTTGGAGAGAAACTCGTCGGCCCCCGCCGCCGCCCCGGTGATGCGCTCGGCCACGCCCTTGAGCGCTGAGACGATTACGACCGGAATATGCGCCGTCGCCGGATTGCGCTTGAGCCGCCGGCAGACCTCGAAGCCATCCGGCGCGGGCATCATCACATCCAGCAAGATCACATCGAGCCGTTCAACTGCCACCGCGGCCAGCGCGCCGTCGCCGTCTTCGGCCGTCACCACCTGCCAGTTCTGGGCCTCCAGAAACGCGCCCATCACTTCCACATTGCGCGGCTCGTCGTCCACCACCAGCACGCGCGCGGGCGGGTCGAACACTTCGGCCGCCGGGTCGACCGGCAGCAGACGGTTGGATTGGGATGCAGTTGTCGAGGCGTCGGGCGTGTCGGGCATGGACGCGGAATATACACCGGGAGCGCGCGGAGCGGTAGTTAGGGCTGCGGTTGGATCACTCCCGGCGGCGGCGCGTGGCCCGCGCCGGAGAAGATGGTGGCGAGGAAGAGTGTGGGAGTCGGGGAGGAGAGCATGGGCGGGGCGTGTACTGTACTGTGGGAGTAGCGCGAGCGATAGTGCCTTAGGCTGCTAACCTTGATTGCCGTCCGTCACATTGGCAAATGTGATTACTGACAAGGACGTGCCAGTAACGAAGTGGCTCGAAGTCTGATGCCGCTGCACCAGCGTTGCTGTATAGTTGGTCAATGCAGCCTGCTTATTGGCAGCTATCATGATTGACCTCTGACAATCGCCCGTTTCCGCAAGGTCGTTTGGCCTTGCAGATAGGAGTAGACCTGCATGAGCCGGCTAATTGAAGATGTTCTGAATGTATTGCAGGAAATGCGGGGTCAATATGCTGGAGAAAGGCATCTTGATCAAATTAGGTCGCTGCGAGGTTTTGCCGTTCAACTAGTAGCCAATCGTCGCAACATTGGGATTTCAACCATTGAAGATGGGCTCAGACGTCGTCTTTCATTGGTGTCAGTCCCTGATGACTTCGATCCCCTTGCGTTGAGTTGGCTGAATGGCAATCCGGATCGGCTGCACGCTGTCCTAGACAGGGCCGCCAAAGACAACAAGGACGAGCGCCTGATCCGCATCTTCTTCGGATCGTCAAGTGACATGCCCAACACTACCGTAAGGGACCAAACTCTCGAGCCAGCCCGGAAAATTAGTACGCATAGGGTCAAAGCCATCCGGCTATCTATCCAAAAACCGATTGCGATAATTCTTGACCCTGATGTTGCCAAAGTGTTCTCGACCGACAAGAAGGTCAACACTGTCTTGAGGGCGCTCATTCGTATTAGCAATAGAGTTAATAGTACAACGAGACTTAGCGGTACTACGAGACTTTAAGGTTACACTGCTCGGCGACACCATTTTCTAGGAGATCGCCGTGAAAAAACAAACGCCCCGCGCACCGCATCGGACGACCACCGTGCCGCCGAGTGGGCGCGCTG
>JBBRZY010000321.1:0-5982 GCA_038252885.1 Anaerolineales bacterium
CCTGACTCAGAGCCGGGCATCTTCCGCGGGCCGCTGGTCCCCTAGTGCCAGATCAAGCAACCTTCTCGGGAGCGACGAGCGGCGTTCGCTACCCACCAGACGTTTGATTATTACCGCCCCACGCTAACACTCTTTAGACCCTAGACCCTTTTCCCCATCGTTACACTGAATTGGCCCTAGCTGTCGCGCCGCACAATCCCGGCCTGCCAGGCGAACACCGCCGCCTGCGTCCGGTCGGCCAGATGCAGCTTGTTGAGGATGTTCGAGATGTGGCTCTTCACCGTCTTCTCACCGATCACCAGCGTCTCGGCGATCTCGCGGTTGTTCTGCCCGGCCGCCACCAGCCGCAGCACCTCCAGCTCGCGCTCGGTCAACTCCTGAAACGGATTGACCCCCTCGGCCCGCGCCCCATGCAGCTCCTGCACCAGCCGCGCCGCCACCCGTGGATGCAGCACCGCCTCGCCCGCCTGCGCCCGCCGGATCGCGTCGGCCAGGTCGTCCGGGTCAATATCCTTAAGCACATAGCTCAACGCCCCCGCGCGGATGGCCGGGAAGATGTGCTCGTCGGCGTGATACGACGTCAGCACGATCACCTGCGTGCGCGGGCTGGCGCGTTTCACCTCGCGCGTCGCCGCCACGCCGTCCAGCCCCGGCATGATCAGGTCCATCAGCACCACATCCGGCGCGAGCTGTTGCGCCAAGGCCACCGCCTCCGCGCCGGTGGCCGCCTCGCCCACTACCTCAATATCCGGCAGCGTCGAGAAGTAAGCCTTCAGCCCCAGCCGCACCATGCCATGATCGTCCACCAGCAGCACCGTGATCTTGTCCGCCATACGCGCTCTGCTCCTAACCCGTCGCCGCCGCCGTCACGGTCGTCCCCTCCGGCCCGCTCGCGACCACCAGCGTCCCGCCCAGCGCCGCCAGCCGCTGCTGCATACTGCTCAGCCCAAAGCCGCCGCTCGGCAGTTGCGGGTCGAACCCCACGCCGTTATCGCGCACCACCAGCCGCACCGCCGCCGGCTCGTAGTGCAGCTGCACCAGCACCGCCGACGCCCGGCTGTGGCGCGCCACGTTCGCCAGCGCCTCCTGCCCCACCCGGTACAAAGCCTGCTCTGTCTCCAGGGGCAGCCCGCGCGCATTCTGCACCTGCACCGTCGCCGGGATATGGCTGTGCTCGGCCCACCTCTCAGCATACGCTCGCAGCGCCGCCGCCAGCCCCTGCCCCTCCAACGCCGCCGGCCGCAGTTCCGCAATCAGCCGCCCCAACTCCTGCTGCGACGTCTTAATCAGCTCCTCCGCCCCCGCCAGATGCCGCTCCGCCGCCGCCGCCGCCTGCCCATCGTGGCCTGCCCCCGCCAGCGTGTTGCGCGCCGCCCGCACCTGCATCAGCGTCGCGAACGACTGCTGCTTCACCGTGTCATGCAGCTCGCGCGCCAGCCGGTTGCGCTCCTGCAGCGCCGCCAGCTCCTGCTGCGTTTGTAGCAAACTTTGCAGCCGCTCGGCCATGTGCCGCAGCCGCCGGCCCAAATGCCCAATCTCGTCCTGCGCCCGGTCCTGCGGATAGCGGCTAAAGTCGCCCTCGCTCCAGGCATCCGCCGCGGCCCCCAAAGCCCCCAGCCGGCCGGTCAGCCCGCGCGACATGATGAACCCAAACAGCGCCGCAAAGGGTGTCACCGCCGCCAGCAGCAGCGCCGCCGTCCCGATCACCGCCCCCACCAGCACCGGCCAGACCGCATAGCTCAGCCCGGACGTGGGCTTCACCGTCACCACCACAATGCCCACCACCGGCGACGTCACGTCTGTCTCGAAGACCGGCACCATTACCAGATAGTCGCCGCCTGGCAGCGTCGTGTACAGCGACAGCGGGTCGCTGTAGCCCTGCTGCGCTCGCTCCAAGATCACCGCCGCCGCGCTCACCGCCGGCAGGGTGTAGGCCTGGCCGATCAAGTCATCCGTCGGCGTCTCGGCCAGCACCCTGCCGTCCGGCGCCAGCACCAGCATGTCCGACCCGGGCGCGATCAACGCCGCCGGGCTGTCGTCAAACCCAATCGGGTCGTAGCTCGCCCGCCCCCCGACATACACCGTTTCGAGCCAGCCTTGCAGCCCGTCCAAATTCTCCTCGCCCGGCAGCAAATACTCCCGCGCCTGCGGGTACAGCACCAGCAGGATGTCCGAGATGTAGCCCTGCCGGTCGGGGTTGATGACGCTGAACCACACCACCCCCGCCCCCAACACCACCACCTCCAAAGCCAACAAAGCCAGCACCGTCACGCCGGTGTAGGTCAAGATCAGCTTCCCGCGCAAGCTCCGCAAAAACCTCAACACTTTTCGCCGCCCCTCCCGCTCTCAAGCATCCTGCATAGCTCCATCCCGAATTATCCCACCGACCGGCCCCACCTTCCCCCTCGCCGTCTCCCTCTCCTCCGCCCTCCCTTTTTCTCGCGAAGCGTCTCTTTCTTTTTTCTCTGCCTTTTACCCTCTCTCATTCAACAACACCACCGCCGACACCCCCGTCGCCCGCCACGTCCCCCCCACCACCGTCAGCAGCGTCAGCCCCACGCCCGTCGCCAAGATCACCAGCCCCGCCCCCAGGTCCAATTGCAGCAGTTGGCCCGCCAGCGGATTCATGCTCCCCACTACCCACAAGAACACCTGCACCGCCACCAGCGCCGCGCCGCTGGCGATCGACGCCATCAGCCCATACTCCACCGCCAGCGTCGCCAGCACCTGCCCACGCGTGTAGCCCACCGCCTTCAGCACCCCAATCTCATACTGGCGGTCGAGCATCGCCAGGCTCACCGAGTTCGCCACCAGCAGCACGCCCGCCAGCAGCGCCAGCCCCGCCATCGTCACCGCCAGCAAGAACAGGTTGCGATAATTCTGCGTGAAGCGCCCGGCGTACGCCACCATGTCCACCACTGTCGCGCTCGGCACCGCCAGCCCCAGCGCCGCGCTCAACGCCGCCGAGTCGCCGGGCGTGTCCACATACGCCAGCACCGTCTCGGGCAAGGCCAACTGTTTACTCAGCGCCGCCGGCATCAGCAGTCCGCCCTCCAGCCGCAAGCTCGTCCAATACTGCTGCTGATAGTGGCCCACAATTGGCAGCGTCACGCGCCTGCCATCGGCCAGCACCACTTCCACTTCACTCCCGGCCTCCCGCGCGTAGCCCTCCGGCGCGTAGGCCCCCTGCGGATCGCTGCCCCAGGCCGCGCCGTTCAACGCATAGTCGCGCGGCGTCTCTTGCCCCAGCAGCCGCGGCGGCAACGTGCTCTCCGAGTCGCCCGCCACCTCAATCGCCGCCACGCCCGCCGAGTAGCCCAGGCTGTAGGCCGTCACGCCCTCCGCCGCCAGCGCCGCCCGCATGGCCGCCTCTTGCGCGGCCGGCGCCACCAGCGCCACCTCGTAGCTGTCAAAGTCCGGCGTGCGATCCTCCAGCGCCGCCTGCGCGTCCTGCGTCATCACCACGCCTAGCGCCAGCGCCACCACCCCCGTGAACAGCGCGATCATGGCGAACACCAGCCCCAACCCGCGCCGCCGCAAGCTGCTCTGCGCCAGCCGCACCAGCGGCAGCCCCGGCACGCGCAGCAGCCGCGTCGCCACCCAGGCCAGCCCGCCCAGCCCGCCGCCCAAGGCCACCAGCCCGGCCAGCGCAAACAGCAGCACGCCAATGGCCGTGCCGACCGAGCCCATGATCACCGCCGTCAGCGCCGTGAACGGCACCGCCAGCAGCCCCATCAGCAGCACCGTCTGCGGCCACGCCTGCTGGCCCGCCGTCCGCGCCGCGTCGCGCAGCAGCAGCACGGGCGGCACCTGCGCCGCGCGCACAATCGCCCACAGCGCAAAGATCACCGTCGTCGCCAGCCCCGCCAGCGCGCCCGTCACCAATGCTTCCGGCGGCAGCGACCACACCACCAGGCTGGTGCCCAGCCGCGTGATCAGCGTGATCAGTCCGCGCGATACCCACACCGCCAGCACCGTGCCCAGCAAACTCCCGGCCGCGCCCAACAGCGCCGCCTCCAGCACGAACAGCGCTTGCAGTTCGCCCGCCGTGTAGCCCACCGTCTTCCAAATCGCAATCTCGCGCTGCCGGCGCCGCAGCAGCACCTGCATCGTGTTGGCGATGCCGATGCCGCCCACCATCAACCCCAGCATCCCCGCCCCCTTCAGCAGCAGCGTGAACAGGTTTTCATTGGCCTGTATCTCGGCCGTGATCTGCTCGGTGCTGATCCCCCACCAGCCCAGCGCCAACAGCCGGTCCAGCGCCGCCTGCGGCTGCGGCGCATTGATGACCGCCACGTTCACCGCCCGCTGCCCGCCGGCCAGCGCCTCGGCCGTTGCGATGGTGTAGTAGATCCGGCCGCCCTCGTGGTTGGGCGTGTCGCTGGCGATGCCGCGCACCACCCCGCTCACCGGCCGGCCAACGTCCAGGTCCGCCAGCACCAGCGTGTCGTCCACCGCCAGGCCATAGGTGTCCGCCAAATCGCGGCTGATCACCAGATCGCCCGCCGCCGCCAGCACGCTCGGCAGCCCCATGTTCTCAGGGACCGCCAGCACCAGCCGCCCCGCCAGCGGATAAGCCGCCGGGTCAATCCCCAACCCGCGCGAGGCAAAGTGATTCTCGCCCGTGTTGGGCAAATGCCACAGCAGCGTGCCCGCCTGCGCCGCCAGCAGATAGCGCTCGATCACGCCCTCAGCTTGCAAAGCTTGCAGCCCGGCCTCGGCTTCCGGCGAGATCACGTTCTCGCTCTCGCTCTGCCGCCCGACGTTCACATCCCCGCCGATCTGTTCGCGCGGCGTCATCAGCAGCGAGTGCGTCAGCGACTGCGACACAATCATCATCGCCGTCAGCGACATCACCCCAAACGTGATGCACGCCAACGCCGCCCACACGCGCTGCTCGCCGCGCCGCAGATGATTGAGCGCCGTCCGCAAAAAGAAACCGGCTTTCATGAAGGCCCCATTGGGGCTGAAAGACCCGCCGGGGCCGTGCGCCCTACCATCGCTGGCGCGGGAGCCAACTGCCCATCCACCAGATGCAGCCGCCGGTCAGCATAGCCCGCCACCTGCGCGTCGTGCGTCACCATCACCACCGTCAGCCCGCGCTGCGCCCGCAGCCCCCTCATCAGCGTCAGCACCTGATGGCTGGTGGCGCTGTCGAGGTTGCCGGTTGGCTCATCCGCCAGCAGCAGGCGCGGCCCGCCCACCAGCGCCCGCGCAATCGCCACCCGCTGCTGCTCGCCGCCCGACAGTTGGTGCGGCAAATGCTTCAGCCGGTCGCCCAGCCCCACCTCGGCCAGCATGGCCCGCGCCAGTTGCGCCGCCTGCCCGCGCCGTGGCCCAACGTACAACGGCGCTTCCACGTTCTCCTGCGCCGTCAGCGTGGATATCAGGTGAAAGGCCTGAAAGATCACGCCGATCTTGGCGTTGCGCAGCCGCGCCAATTGATTTTCCGACAAGGGCCCCAGGTCCACGCCTTCCACGCACACCCGCCCGCGCGTGGGCCGGTCCAGCCCAGCCAGCACGCCCAGCAACGTAGACTTGCCCGAGCCCGACGGCCCGGTCAAGGCCACCCACTCGCCCGCCGCCACGTTGAACGATAAGCCCTTTAGAATCGACAACGGCCGTCGGTCGAGCATCAGCGTCCGGTCGAGCTCCTGCACTTCGATTGCGTGTGAATTAGACATGGCCTCAGTCTACGCGCCCTGCCCCCTCCCCGTATCGGCCCCCAGGCGGATTTGCCCTCCGTCGCGAGGCGGGCGCATTAATCCAGTTCTTGGCGCTGCCTTCGTGCTTGCGCCGCCCACCCAACCCGCGCAGATCATGACTTCGTGTTGCGTAGCCGCGACTTCAGTCGCCGGCGTCATAACACCACCGCCCGAATTCGCCCGCTCGCGCAATTACATCAGGCATCCGTTACACCCCTGCCCAGAATCAGGCTGCCCGTCGTGGGTCGGGCGTGGGTCCGTTACGCGAAGCGATCCG
>JBBRZY010000322.1:0-5960 GCA_038252885.1 Anaerolineales bacterium
AAGTGGACCTTGAAGATTTTCTTCTGGTCGCCGAAGTAGCGGATCGTCTCCAGCACGCCGCGCCCCATCAGCGGGCCGCCTTCGAGCCAGCAGCCGACGCACAGGCACAGCCCCACGTTCGGGCTGTCGGCGATCTCCAGCGCGCGCTGGTAGCCGTCGAAGCTGCTGAAGATGCAGCGCGGCACGCCGCTCATCAGCGCCACGGGCGGGTCGTCGGGGTGGATGCCGATCAACACACCCTCTTCCTCGGCCACCGGCGCGACCTGTTCAATGAAGTGGGTGTAGTTGTCCCAAATCTCTTCTTGCGAGTAAACGCGCCCGTGCGACAGCGGCTGGTCATACGGCCGGCCGTCCCAGTTGCCCTCGCCCCAGGCATGCTCGTCAAAGGCGCGCGCGCTGGCCCCGCGCGAGGCCTCGCGCGCGCTGCTCCAAATGCCGTTCGCCATGTGGGCGTAGGTGGTATAGGGGATGCCGGCCGCCCCCAGGTGGCGCAGGTGCTGCTTGTACTCCTCGATCTTGGCGTCGCGGCCCTCCAGGTTGAGCACAATCGCGTCCTGGTTGTGCACGCCGACATTGCCCAGCCCATAGAGCGTAATGCCGGCGTCGTTGTAGATTTTGCGGCGGCTGGCGTAATACGCGGCCGAGGCGTTCTCGGGCTTGGTCCAAATGGTCACGTAGCCCACGCCCAGCGCCTGGAGGAAGCTCAACTCGGCGTCGGTCGGCTCAGCCGAGGCGTAGGTGGCGATCTTCACATCGTCCGGCAAGTGCATGTCATCGCGGATGGTCATGGTGGGTCCTGATTGTTGGATAAACGGCTGAGCGAGTGATGATAGGGCCGCGCGGCGCGAGTGTCAATGCGGGCGCGGCGCTCGGCCGAATGGCGACCGGTGCGCTACCAACTCCGCCCCACTCCTTAACTGAGTCCTTGTGCGAAGCTGGCGCGAGCCCAGCCCAAGTCGGCCCCCAGGTCGGCGGCGTTCTGCTCGATCAGCCGCCAAATGTTCTCGGCCAACGGCAGCCCGTCCACCAGCCGGCGGGCGCGCATCCGGAAGTCGAGCGCGCCCGGCATAACGACCTCCGCCCCCGGCTTGAGCGGCGGCGTGGTGGTCATATAGGTAGCAAGGTCGTCCACCAACAGTTGGAAGCGCTCGCGCCCACAGAACTTGTCTGGGTCGAGCGCCAGGAGGCAGAAGCCGTTGATGTGCGGGCTGTCGGCGGTGCTGGGCACGCCTCCCAGAATGCCACCCAAGATTTCGACCAGCAGGCTGAGGCCGAAGCCCTTATAGCCCAACTCGCCGCCGAACGGCAAGATCCAACCGTGCGGCGGGCCATAGAAGGCGTTGGGGTCGGTGGTCGGCTGGCCGTCGCCGTCAATCACCGCGCCCGCCGGCAGTGTCTTGCCCTGGTGCATCAGCACGCGAATCTTGCCCTCGGCGATGGCGGCGGTAGACATATCCATGACGATCGGCTGGCCGCTGGTGGGCACGGCGTAGGCCAGCGGGTTGGTTGCCAGCCGGCCGGCCGCGCCGCCGAACGGCACCACCCAATGGCCGCGCTGCGGGCTGTTGGCGAAGGCCAGCGCGAACAGGCCCTGCTCGGCCAGCTTCTGCGGCCACGCCCCCAGCCGGCCCACGTGGTTGCAGTTCTGGCTGACGATGGCGGCCGTGCCCGAAGCGGCGGCCTTGGCGCGCGCCAACTCGGCGATGTAGGCCGCGCTGACCTGGCCGAAGTTGAAGGCGCAGTCCACCACCGCCGTCGTGTCGGTCTCGCGCACGATCGCGGCCGGCGCGCCCGGCTTGATCTGGCCCGACTTGATCCAGCCCAAGTAGTCGCTGTAGCGCAACAGACCGTGCGAGTCGAGCCCCATCAGGCTGGCTTCGACCAGTTCCGCCACCACAAGGGCGGCCTCGTCCGGCGTGGCGCCGGCGGCGGTGAACAGTTCCAGGCCCAGGCGGTGGGCGTCAGCGACGGTCAGGGTGAGCATATGAGTCTCCGAAGAAGAGGGGGGTGATGCCGGGATGATAGGGCCGGAGGGCGGCGGAGTCAAAGCGCAAGGGACTCGGGGCGGCTGAAAGTAATCGGGGGGATTTCAGTGAGACTTGCTCGAACGGCCCCCACTGACCCTGTCATTCCGAACCCCCGCTCGCGGCCTTAGCAGCGCGGCCTAAAGCCGCAGCCTGGTCCTGAATGGGTGGCCACCCCAACGGCCTGCTCCAAACCGCCAGTCAGTTGCGGCGCGGTTGGTTTAAGTTGAGAACGCGCAGCGCCTATGGCGTGACCGGCTACCTGGTGCTGGCCTGTGCCCTGGGTGCGCCGGTTACGCCTCCGCGATCACGCCAATTGAAATCCGCACCAGCTTAGGGTTGACCGCCAGCTTCGCGCCCTGCCGCGCCGGCGGGTCGGTCGGGAACCACTTGGCCCACTCCTCGTTCAGTCCAGCGTAGTCGTCCTCGTAGCCCAAGAAGAACGTGGCACTCACCACCTTGTCGAGCGAACTGCCGGCCGCCCGCAAGATGGCCGCCACGTTGCGCAGGCTCTGCGCCGTCTGCGTCTGGATCGTGTCGCCCACGACCGTGTTGGTCACCGGGTCGAACGGCGCCTGCCCAGCCACGAACACAAACCCGCCCGCCTTCACCGCCTGGCTGTAGCCCGCCAGGGGCTTCGGCGCCTGGTCGGTAGTGATGATCTCTTTTGGCATTGGCTCCTGCTTTCTCTATAGTTGGTCTGCGCCGACGTATTGTAGGCCCACGCCCTGATTTCTTCAGGAGTACCACGGTGCTACCGTTCCCCGCCACAAGTACAGTAAAATCCCTGGAGCGCGCGGCCCACTTGCTGCCCGCCTGGGAGCCTGCATGGATACCCCCCTCCTCCTGATCCTCAACCCTGCTGCCGCCGAACGCCACCAGATCGAGCGCGACCTGGCCGCCCGCTATGGTGAGCAATATCGCCTACTGTCCGCCGGCGCGGGCGAAGACGCGCTGCCCTTGCTGGCCGCCGAGCGCGCCGCCCAACGGCCGGTGGCGCTGCTGCTGGTCAGCCAGGCGCTGCCCGGCCTCAGCGGCACCGCCTTCTTAGCCCAGGCCGCGCCCGACTTCCCGGAGGCCCGCATCGTGCTGCTGGCCGCGGCCAAAGACACCGAGGCCGCCATCACCGGCATCAACCAGTTGGGCATCCATCACTATCTGGTCGCGCCCTGGCAGCCGGCCGCCGCCCTGCCCGTGCTCGATGAGCTGCTCAAAGACTGGCGCGCCGCCGCCGAACTGCCCTACCGGCTGGTGCAGGGCATCATGGAGACGCGCGTGGCCCGCATCCGCGCCGACGCCAATTTGCACCAGGCGGCCGAGATCGTCGCCATGAGCGGCGTCAGCGACCTGATGGTGGTCGACGCCGCCGGGCGCTTCATCGGCGTGCTGTCGGAAGGCGACATCCTGCGCGCCGCGCTGCCCGACGTAGACGAGATTGTGCAGGCTGGTGGCACGCTGCACGAAGCCTATCAAGTGTTCTTGCGCAAGGGCCGCGCCCTGTCCGAGAAGCCCATCGCGCCGCTGATCATCCGCGAGCCGATTACGCTGCACCCGGACGACCATGTGGCCAAGGCCGCCGCCGTGCTGATCGGCAAGCAAATCCGCCGGCTGCCGGTGGTGCGCGACGGCCGGCTGCTCGGCACGGTCTCGCGCGCCAACATTTGCGAAGCCGTGGTCGGGATGTTTTAGCGTGGCGGCCTCAGACCTGATCCCGGCCCGGCGCGTGCTGGTGGAGGCCGAGGGCCTCAACGAGCGCCTGGGCCACGAGAACTTCGGCTTCCTGTCGGCGGCGCAGGGCTTCCTGCCGGCGCAGCCGCCCCGCCTGGCGCTGCCCGCCTCCCACCGCGCCTGGGACGAGGTCGCGGCGGCGCTGCCGGAGATGTTCCGCGCCCTGACACTGCGCCGGCAGGTGGACGCCATGCCGCTGCTTAGCGGCGCGGCCGACGCGCTGCCCGACGCCGACCTGTACCGCGCCGCCGCCATCCTCGGCATCCTGGCCCACGCCTATCACTACGTCGAGGCCACGCCCTACGACCAGACGCCCGCGACCATCCTCCAGCCGTGGGCCGAGCTTAGCCCGCGCCTGCACCGGCCCGCGCCGCACCTGTCGTTCATTGACCTCAATATCTACAACTGGCGGCTGATCGACCCGGCCGCGCCCGACCCGCTGCGCATGGAGAACCTGCGCCTGCTGATCCCGATTGTGGGCAACGAAGATGAGCGCCGCTTCCAATGCACGCCGATTGAGATGGTAGCCAAGTTCACGCCGGTGCTCAACGCCATGCTGCGCGCGCAAGAGGCCGTGGCGCGCGACGACCCGGACGCGCTCGAAGCCGAGTTGCTGTTGATCGGCGCGGGGCTGCACGCGCTGACCCACCTCTCGCTGCACAAGGTCAACCCCAACGCGCACCACCCGCTCTACATCGACCCCGTGGTGTGGGGCAAGACCGTCGCGCCGCTGGCCACCCCCTACCAGCCCAACAAAGACATCCCCGGCCCCAGCGGCACCGCCATCCCTAGCTTCACGCTCTCCGACATCTTCTTTGGCCGCACCGGCTTCGCCACCCCGGTCGGCCACGAGACGGCCCGCACGCGCAACTGGTTCCCGCCGCACTGGCAGGCGCTGCTGACGGCCGCCGAGCAGATCTCAGTGCCGGAGTATGTGGCCCGCACCGGCCGCCGCGCGCTGGCCGGCGTGTTTCAACAAGTGATGGACGCCTACGCCGGCGAGACCGGGCTGCTGGGCCGCCACCGCCTCAAGGCCTACGGCTTCCTCGACCTGTCGTTCAAGGCCGGACGCAGCCGCACGCTGGGCGGGTTCGACGGCGGCTTTGAAGATCGCCTGTGGGACCGGGTGAACGACCTGCTCGAAGACGCGCGCCAGGAACGCTACACGCGCTACCCCGAAACCTGCCACTTTGTGCGCCTCAAGCGCGTCGAGCCGCTCGGCGGCGCTGAGTACAGCGCTGGCGACGGCGCGGCCCCCGTGCGGCGCGTGGTGCTCGACACCGCCGGCACCGGCCTGCGCTACCTGCCCGGCGACCGCTGCGCCATCCTGCCCGAGAACAGCCCGGAGCTGGTGGCCCAGACCGTGGCCGCGCTCAACGCCACCGGCGACGAGCCCATCCCGCTCACCGCCGCCTGGCGCGCCGCCGTGGCCCTGCGCGACGGCTACGCGGGGGCGCGCGTGTTGTCGCTGCGCACGCTGCTGACCTTTGGCCGGCTGCGGCCGGTGTCGCGCTCGGCCGCCAAGACGCTGCTGGCCCTGACGCACGACGAGCGCCTGCACCGGCTGGTGGAGGCCCGCGCCGAAGACCAGTGGGAGTTGTGGGACTTGCTGGGCCTGTTGGCCGAGGGCGGCTTCAACCCCCAGCACTTGTGGAAGGCCGCCCCCGGCGAGCGCGAGCACCTGGCGCGCCTGGTGCCGCCCGAGACGTTTCGCATGTACTCGATCTCGTCACTGCCGGCCGACGCGCCCGCCGAAGAGCTGCACCTGACCGTCGGCCAACTGCACTACCGCACGCCCGCCACCGAGGTCTCACGCGCCGCCGAGCGCAGCGGCACGGCCTCCAGCTTCCTCAGCCGCCTCATGGCCGCGCCGGACGCCGCTGCCGAACGCCGCCTTTCAATCAAGATCGTCCACCCGCCGCGCTTTGCGCTGCCGGCCGACCCGCGCCTGCCGGTGGTGGTGTTCGCCGGCGGCACCGGCATCTCGCCCTTTCGCGGCATGCTGCTGGCCCGCGCCGCGCAGCCGCAGGGCGGCGAGAACTGGCTGTTCTACGGGGCGCGCACCCCGGCCGAGGTCTACTACCAGGACGACTGGGCCAGGCTCGCGGCGGCCGGGCGGCTGGAGGTGCGCGTGGCGCTGTCGCAAGCTGACCACGGTCTGCGCTTCGACGGCCAAGCCTGGGTGAGCGCCCCGGCTCCGCGCCGCCG
>JBBRZY010000323.1:0-5942 GCA_038252885.1 Anaerolineales bacterium
GGCCAGGTCTTCGAGCCGCCCGTTGGTGCACGTGCCGATAAAGGCTTGCTGCACGCGCGTGCCGGCCACTTCGGCCAACGGCCGGGTGGCGTCCACCGTATGTGGGGTCGAAACGGTCAGCGGGATGGTCGCCAGATCAATGGTATAGCTGGCCGCGTACTCCGCGTCCGCATCGGGATACAGCGCGTGCGCGCGCAGGGCCGCCTCGTCGGTGAGGCCATGCCGCGCTTGACGCTCGGCCACATAGGCAAACACCGCCTCGTCCGGCGGCAGGTAGGCGTTCTTCGCGCCGAACTCGGCCATCATGTTCGGGATGACCATGCGGCTCTCCAGGCTCAGCGCGCTCAGGCCGTCGCCCTGGAACTCAATCGAGCGATACAGCCCGCCGTCTGCGCCCAGCCAGCCGATGAGATGCAGGCACAGGTCTTTGGTGGTGATGCCCGCCGCCAGTGTGCCCGTCAGCGTGATGCTCAGGCTCTCCGGCACGCGCAGCCACAACTCACCCGTGGCCCACAGCGCGGCCACCTCGGTGCGGCCCACGCCCGCGCCAAACGCGCCCAGCCAGCCAAAGTGCGTGGTGTGTGAGTCGGCCCCCAGGATCATTTGGCCCGGCAGCACCACCGCTTCTTCGCTCAAGACCTGGTGGCAGATGCCGCGCCCGGCCTCGAAGAAATGGCGCGCACCTTGCTCGGCCACGAAGGCGCGCGTTTCGGCGTGGTTGCGGGCATGCTGCGCCGTGGGGGCCGGCACCGCGTGGTCGAGCGTGACCACCATGCGTTCGGGGATGACGACCCGCGCCACGCCGATGGCCCGAAAGATCGCAGCGATGGCGGCCGTGTTGTCGTGCGACAGCACCCAATCGGGGCGAGCATCGACCACCTGCCCGACTTGCGTGTGGCTCAGGCCGGCGGCGCGCGCCAGCGCCTTCTGCGCGAATGTCTGGGCGGTCATTGGTTGGTGCTCATTCCTGTGCCGTTCACCGGCTGCTCAACGAATTCGGCCGGCCCGGTCCCCATGCGCACGCGCGGCGGTGCGACTAGCACATCCAGCCGCTGCACAATCGGGTTGGCGGCCGGGGGCAGGTGCAGCCGCGCCAGCCCGAACTCGGTCTCGGCAATGCTCACCAGCAGTTGCTCCGGCGACTGGCCCGGCGCCAGCGCGTAGACCTGCGCCTTGAACACGGCCGTGATCGCTTTGGCTGTGGCCTCATCCACCTGGTAGTAGCGGATTTCCTTCAGGAAGTAGTGCACGGCGTTCCAGCCCGACAGCGGGCCGAGCAGAATTTCCGACTCGGTCACGCCGAACTGATCGAGCGGGTGGGCCTCATAGGCTTCCGCGCCGTGCAGCACCGCGCTCTGGTGCACTCCGGCGGTGTGGGTGCGGTTGGTCAAGCTCACCGGTTCCTGAAACGGAACCAGCATCTTGAGCTTGTCGGACACCAGCACGTTCAGCGGGTACGAGTTGCGCAGGTGGTAGCCTTCCAGCCGGTCGTAGTCGTGCTCAATGTGCAGGTTGAACAGCAGCGCCGATAGTGAGGTGATGCCCGAGCGCTCGCCCACGCCGCACACAGTGGTGTCGATGTAGCGCACGCCGGCCCGCACGGCCTCCAGCGCGTTCACCAGCGCCAGCCCACGGTCGTTGTGAAAGTGCGCCTCCAGGTCCACGCCAGGGTAGCGCGCGCGCAGAGCCGCCACGCGCTCGGCCACGCGGGCCGGCGTGGCCACGCCCACCGTGTCGGGCACGCCCAGCCGGTCGACCAGCGGCGCGACCTCGTCATACACCGTGAACAGTTCGTCCAGCGAGGTGCGGTAGGCGTCCTCGCCTGAGAAGCGGATGATGACTAGGGGGTGGTTGCGGCGCACCTCTTCGATCAGGGCGCGGGCCTCGCGCGCCACTTGGCCCAGGTCGCGGCCGTGGTTGTGCCGCCGGCTCTCGGGCGAGGTGCCGATGAACATGTTGAGCCCATCGGCCCCGGCCCGGATCGCCAGGTCCACATCGCGCGGGTGGCAGCGCACATGCGCCAGCAGAAAGGTGTAGCCCTTCTGGGTGATCAGGCTGTCGCGCACTTCTTTGAGCGCCAGGAAGTCCTCGCGCTCCTGCTCGCTGACCACCGGCGCGAACAGCTCGACGAACTTGACGCCATAGATGATCAGCGCGCGCAGGATGTCTTCCTTATCCCCGCGCGTGAAGAAGTATTTGTGGTGATCGTGGAGCAGGGAGGTCTGTTGCCCTTCGCGCAGGGTAGAGTCTAAAATTTCCAGCGGGCGGGGATGGTACGCGGCGAAATGTGACGGTTCTTCCATGGCGCTGATAATACAACCCTGTCGGTGAAGGCTATCTTAAAGATCGGTCGGGCAAGCTTAAACTATTCGGCGGGCCCGTCTTTGGCGGCGGCCAACGGCTGGGTCAGCACTGACTCAATGGCATCGGCCGCGGTCGCCAGATCGGCCTGGCTGATGACCAGCGGCGGCAAGAAGCGCATGACGGTCAGCCCGGCCGGCAGCGCCAGCACGCCCTGGCTCATCAGCGCTTGCAAGTAGGGCGTCACCTTCTGCTTAAGCTCAATGCCGACCATCAGTCCTAGCCCGCGCACCTCGCGCACCACCGGCGACTGAATGGTGCCAAGGCGCGCCATGAACCAGGTGCCTAGCTCGGCCGCGCGCTCGGGCAAGTGCTCGCTCTCCAGGTAGTCAATCGCGGCCAGGCTGGCGGCGCACGCCAACGGGTTGCCGCCAAACGTGCTGCCGTGCACCGACGGCGGTAGTTGGCCGATGCGCTCGCCCATCAGCACCGCGCCCATCGGCAGCCCGCCCGCCATCGACTTCGCCACGCACAGCAGGTCGGGCTCTAGCCCAAAGTGCTCGCAGGCGAACATCGCGCCCGTGCGCCCGAAGCCGGTCTGCACCTCGTCCACAATCAGCATCGCCCCGCGCTCGCGGCACAGTTTCTGCGCCCCCCGCAAGAACTCGGCCGTGCCGGGCCGCACGCCGCCCTCGCCCTGCACCACTTCCAAGATCACCGCGCCAGTCGCGTCGGTCACGGCGGCGTCGAGCGCGGCCAAATCGTTGTAGGCCACATGCCGGAAGCCCGGCACCAACGGCTCGAACGGCTCGCGGTACTTCTTCTCCCACGTGGCCGACAGTGCGCCCATCGTGCGCCCGTGAAAGCCGCGCATGGTCGCGATGACCTCGGTCCGGCCTGTGACAAACCGCGCAAACTTCAGCGCCGCCTCAATCGCCTCGGTGCCCGAATTGCACAGGAACACGCGCTTGAGGCCCGCCGGCGCAATGCCCACCAACCGTTCCACCAGGGCCGCGCGCTTGTCGTTGTAGAACATCTCGGGCAGGGCCGTCAGATTCGCCGCCTGGGCCGCAATTGCCGCCGCGACCGCTGGGTTGCCGTGGCCCAAATTCGCCGCCCCCTGGCTGCCCACCAAATCAATGTACTCGCGCCCGTCGCTGTCCCACAGCTTAGCCCCTGAGCCCTTAACAATGGCAATGGGCCGCTTGGTGTAGACGCCCGACGCATACTGGTTTTCAACTTCTTGAATGGTCATTGTGATTTCTGATCTTTGATTGCTGATTGCTGATTTAGCGTCGCAAGTTCTGCTTGGCTGTGCGCGAGGTGGCGGTAAGGATGGCCACAAGCTCGTTAGCCTCGCTACTGAGTTCGGTCAAACGGGTTGGCGGCAGCAGGCCCGCCTCGTGAATGACTTCCAGCCAGTACAACGCTTCATCCGCTTCTTCAATCGCTATGCCTATCTTGGAAATGAAGTCGGCCCGCGACCGGCCTCGACATGCGCTGCGGTAGTTCGCTCCCACAGAGGTCGCGGACCGCAACAACTGCTTTCCGATTACTTCGCCGACCTTTCCATTCGGCAGGGCGGTGGCGACTTTGATCGCCGTAATTCCAAAGGTTTTCGTGCGTTGCTTTAGCTCTTCAGGTGTCATCTGTCCCCACTCCTGGAAATCGATGCCCCGACAAAAACACATAGCCCTGCCTAAAGCAAATCAAAAATCAGCAATCAAAAATCAAAAATCTAAGAGATCACCGTCCCATTCCCTGCCAAAGCATTCGCAATCGGTGCTTCGACCCGTCCGTCCCCAAAGATCACCTGCCCGACGCCGAGGCCCAGCGCTTCGCTCGCGCCGAGTACCTTCTTCTTCATCCGGCCCTCGGCGAACTCAAGGCTCGCTTCGACCTTGGCGCGGTCAATGTGTCGGATCAGCGTACTCTCGTCGGGGAACTTACGCAGCAGCCCTGGCACGTTGGAGAGCAGAATAAGCTGCTCCGCCGCCACCGCGCCGGCCACCATCGCCGCCGCGCGGTCGGCGTCTACGTTCACCGCCTCGCCCTCGGTCGAGAGCGCCAGCGGCGCAATCACCGGCGTGTAGCCCGCGTCCAGCAGCAGGTGGAGCAGGGCGCTGTTCACCGTCTCGATCTTGCCGGTGTAGTCGTCGCGCAGCATCCGCTGCTTGCCGGTCGCCGGGTCAATCACCCGAATGGCGTCTTTGCGCTTGGCGACCATGAGCCGGCCGTCCAGCCCGGTCAGCCCAAAGGCGTTCACGCCCAGCTTCTGCAAGCGCTCGACCAGCAGCGTGTTGATCTTGCCGGCTGTCACCATCGCAAAGATTTCCAGCGTGGTACGGTCGGTGTAGCGACTGGTGAAGCCCGACGGCGAGGTGACGAACTGCGGCGGATGCCCCAACTGCTCGGAGATGGCATTCGTCTCGCCCGAGCCGCCGTGCACCACGATCAGCCGGCGGCCGGTCTGCACCTGCGCCGCTATGTCGCTCGTCACGGCGTCCAGGTTCACGCCGTTCGTCCCGCCAATCTTAATCACAATCATCTGCGTGGTTGCCTTCTAAGAAAATCGCCGGAAGTCCGGCGATCATTAAATCGGGTGCAGCCCCGGAAATTCCAGCCCGGCAGTCTCATCGAAACCGCACATCACGTTCATGGCCTGCACGGCGCTGCCGGATGCGCCCTTCATTAAGTTATCAATCGCTGCCAATGACACCACCCGGCCCGTTGCGGGATCGAGCTCAAAGCCCACGTCTACGTAGTTCGAGCCGGCCAAAATCTTAGGGTCCGGCACTCGATGGATGCCCGTCTTGTCTTTCACGATGCGGACGAAGGGCTCATTGCTGTAGGCCGCGCGGTAGGCCTTCCACAAGTCCTTGTCAGTTGTCCCCGGCTTGACGAACACGTGCGCCGCCGCCAGCACGCCGCGCACCATGTCCACCGCCGTCATGCTCAGGTGCACGTCGGTCAGACCAAGTTCTTGAATCACCTCGGCCGTGTGCCGGTGGCCGGTCAGGGCGTAGCCGCGCACCGAGTGGCTCTTCTCGGGGTGATGCGAGCCCGGGTTCACGCTCGCACCGCCCTCCGACGAGCCGGTCTTCACGTCCACGATGATCGGCCGGCCGGCTTCGATCAGTCCGGCCCGCACCAACGGCAGCAGCGCCAAGATCGAGGCAGTGGCGTTGCAGCCCACGCCGCTGATGTAGTGCGCTGTGCGCATCGCCTCGCGCTCGGTTTCGGGCAGCCCATAAGTGAAGGTGCCCAGATGCTGCGGGGCCTTGTGCGCTTCGCCATACCAGCGGGTGTAGTCGGCCGCGTCCTTCAGCCGGAAGTCGGCCGACAGGTCGATAATGCGCGGGGCCAAGGCTTGATAGCGCTCGATGTGCTTCTGCGCCTCGCCGTGCGGCAGCGCTAGGAACAGCAGGTCGCACGGCTGCAAGGCCGTCTGACTCACGAATTGCAGCTGTGTGCGCTTGCGCAAGTTCGGGTGCTGCTGATGGATGTACTCGCCGGCGTGGCTCTCGCTGGTCACCTGGCCGATTTCCACGTCCGGGTGAAACAGCAGCAGCCGCAGCGCCTCGCCGCCGCCGTAGCCCGATGCCCCCACAATCGAAACTTTTAGGCTCATCGGGCCTCCC
>JBBRZY010000324.1:0-5938 GCA_038252885.1 Anaerolineales bacterium
ATCATCGCCGCCACCGCCGCCTGGCACTCGGCAAACCCCGCTTCTCCAAACCGATACAGGCAGGCCGCCAAGAAGTGATCTTCGGCCAGCGGGTCGTGTGACACCAGCCGCACGGGCGCGCTGTCTGGCTTGGCCGCGCGCAGACTGCTGGCCGCTGCGCCCAGCGCCGCCGCCGTCTCAGACTGGTAGGCCACCGCGTCAGCGTACTTCACCAGCGTGGGCGTCTCGGCCTGCGCCACCCGCTTGATGCTCGCGCCGATTTCGCGCACCTCATCCAATGGGTGCGACAGCATCTTGCGGATCGCGCTTTCGAGCACGCGGGCGTTGGCCGTCACGCCGACATTGGCCAGCGCCGCCGCCGGCAGCAAAAAGCGGCAGTTGTCCACGTATTTCGAGCGGATGCGGCCATCCCAGCGCGCTTCGGTTTCGCCGTCTTTGCGTGGGTACTTGCGCTGCATGAGCGCCCGCATCGGCTCGACCGACTGGCGGTAGGTCTCGAATAGCCGCGTCACGGTCTGCTGATAAAGCGCGGCGTGGCTGCTTTCGGCGATGGCGCGCGGCGTGTAGAAGTGGGTCTGGTCCCACAACTGGTAGCGGGTAGACTTTTCGGTGTACGAGGCCAGGCGGTTCGACTCCAGGCACTCAATCGCCAGGCGCGAGACGTTTTCAACTGCGATGTGCAGCACGGCGTGCTCAGCCACCGAGGCGTGGCCGTAGCCCACCACCCACTTCTCATGGAACTTGGCCGACTGCTCGTCACTTAGCTCGGCTGCGATGGCGCGGAATGACTCGGGGCTGCGCGAGGTCTTGGCGAACGCCACGGCTATGGTCTCGGGGCTAAGCGCCTTAGGGCTGAGTAGGTAGATGTCGCGAATGGGTTCGGTCATGGCACCGCCTTGGCCGTACGTGGGGGTTTAAGAGTCGGTCGCGCTAAGCTAGCAGCAGCCGGGCCTGCGCGATGTCGTGCTTAATTTGCGCCAGCAGCGCGTCGATGCCGGGAAACTTGATCTCCGACCGCAGGCGCGCCACGAAGTCCAGCGCCAGCGTCTGGCCGTATAGGTCGCCGGTGAAGTCCAGCAAGTGCGCCTCGATGGTCGGCCGCGCGTCGCCGCCCTCAAACGTGGGGCGGAAGCCAATGTTGACAACGGCGTTCACCGGCACGCCGCCGGGGTAGGCGCGGCAGGCATACACGCCCACGGCCGGGGTGGCGCGCTCGTCGCCCACGGCTACGTTAGCGGTGGGGATGCCCAATTGCCGCCCGCGCTTGGCCCCTTCGACCACCTCGCCGCTGAGGCGAAACGGCCGGCCCAGGTAGCGCGCCGCTTGCTCTACCGCACCGTCGCGCAGCGTCTGCCGGATGCGCGTGCTGGAGATGATCTCGCCATCAATCAACACTGACGGCTGCACGCGCACCGTAAAGCCCTGGCGCAGCCCTTCCGCCCGCAGAAAGTCCACGTTGCCCTCGCGGTTGTGGCCCAGGGCAAAGTCCTCGCCGCACCACAGCACGCGCAGCCTGGCAAACTGTACTAGCCGGGTCACAAAGTCGACCGCGCGGATGGTCGCCACCTCGGTGTTGAACGGGTGCGTTACCAGCGCGTCCACCCCGAGGGCGCTCAGGTAGTCCGCTTTTTCTTCGGGCGTGGAGAGGTAGAACGACGGCCGCCGCCCGCGCAGCACGACGGACGGATGCGGGAAGAACGTCACCACCACCGCGGCGCCGCCCGCGGCGTGGGCCTCGGCCACCAGCGCGCCGATCAACGCCTGGTGCCCACGATGCACGCCGTCGAAGGCGCCCATGGTCAGGTAGGCCGGCTGGTCGAGGCGCAAGTTTTCTAAGGTGGTCACGTGCTGCATAGCAGTGAATGATCCTGAATGGGGTTAGTTATCCGCAAACACCTTGTCTGGCCGCCACACGCCCGCGCCCGGGTCGGCGCGCAGCACGGCAAAAAACTCACCGGCCGGATTATACGCGCGCCCAAACTTTCCGGGGGTGTCTGCGCCGTCCAGCGGCACAGCCTGGCCGCGCGCCACGCGGGCCGCGCCATCGGCGGTGAGTGTCACGGCGGGCCAATCGGGCAGCGCGGCATCGGGCGTGCGGACGAACTGCGCCCACTCGCCCGCGGCGAAGGCGGCTTCGAGCGTCGCCAGCGTCACCGCGTCTTCCACCCGCAGCGCGCCGGAAGCGGTGCGGCGCAGACCGGCCAGGTGCGCGCCACAGCCCAGCGCCTGCCCCAAATCGTGGGCCAGCGAACGAATGTAGGTGCCGGCCGAGCAGTGCACTTCTAGCACGCACAGCGGCGGCTGCCAAGCGGTCATTTCAACTGTGTACAGGTGGACCGCGCGCGGCTCCATCACCACCTCTTCGCCGCGCCGCGCCAGGTCGTAGGCCTTATGGCCATTGCGCTTGATGGCCGAGTATATCGGCGGCACTTGCTGCTGCTCGCCGCGAAAATGCGCCAGCGCCGCCTCCACCGCCGCCTGGTCGGGCAGCGCGGCACTTTCGGACACCACCTCGCCCAAGGCATCGTAGGTGTCGGTGGCCTGGCCCAGCTTGACGGTGGCGGTGTAGCGCTTGTCTTTGCCGGCCAGGTATTCGCTCAGACGCGTGGCTGGGCCCAGGCACATCACCAACAGGCCGGTCGCCAGCGGATCGAGCGTGCCGGCGTGGCCGACGCGCTTCTCATGGGTGCCGCGCCGCAGGGCGTAGACCATGTCGTGCGACGTGGGCCCGGTGGGTTTATCGAGTAGGAGGATGCCGCGTAGGCTGGGCATAAGCCGGAGACCGGTTAGACCGGGGCAGTTACGGTAGGAGCGGCGGCGGGTTTCAAGGCGAGCCGGGTGGCGGCCAGCACGCGCGCCTCCACCTCGTCCAGCGTGCCGGCCACTTCGGCGCCGGCCGCCTGAGCGTGGCCGCCGCCGCCGAATTCTAGCGCCACCTTGGCGACGTTCACGCCCGCCACTGAGCGCCAACTGACCTTGATCTTGCCGTCGGGACGCTCGACAAAGATCAACGCAATGTCGGCGTCGCGCACGGAGGTTAGCACGTTGATGAGGTCGGCGTCGCCAGTGCCTTGAAAGTTGGCCGCCTGCCGCGCTTCGATCGGCAGCCGCGCCCACACGATACGGTGCTTGAGATGCATCCGCGCCAGGCCCTCGGCCCACAGCCGCACCGCCGTGTACGAGCGCTTGAACATCGACAGCTCATACACTTCCTGCAGCTTCCCGCCGGCCTGCATCAGCGTCTGCGCCAGCGCCAGCGTCTTGGGGGTGGTGTTACTGGTGCGAAAGCCCAGTGTGTCGTTCACCACACCGGTCAGCAGGCACTGGGCTACGTCGGCCGTCAGCGGCAGGCCCAGCGCGGGCAGCAATTCGGTCACCAACTCGGCGGTTGAGGCCGAAAGTGGATCAATGAAGTTGAGAGGCGCAAAGCCCGGGTTGGTAATGTGGTGGTCGAACACGATGTCCGGCGGACGCCCCAATTGAGCTCCCACCGCGCCCATGCGGGCCGGGTCTGACACGTCGAGCACCACCACACAGTCAAATGGGCCGGTCGGCGTGGAAGTCAGTTCGTTGGAGCCGGGTAGAAACCGGAACACGTCCGGAAGTTGGTCGGCACAAGCCCACACGACGTCTTTGCCGGCCGCCCGCAGCGCGAGGCCCAGGCCCAGCACTGAGCCGATGGCGTCGCCATCGGGCGCGATGTGGGTGATGAGCAAGAGGCGCGTGGCGGCGGCCAGTTGCGCGCGCGCTGCCGCCAGATCAGTTGGATTCGTCATTGGGTTCCGGCGCGGGTGCGGGGGTGGACGGCGTATCGCCACTGGCCTTGATCTCATCCAGCAGATGCGCGATGTGCTCGGCCTTCTCAGGCGAGGGGTCCCAGTGGAAGACGATAGCCGGCGCGCGGCGGAGCTGCACGCGCTTGCCGATCTCGCGCCGCACGAAGCCCGTGGCGCGGGTCAGCGCCTGCATCACTTCGGCCTGGCGGGCCTCGTCGCCCACGGTTGAGACAAAGATGTTGGCGTACTCTAACTCGCGGTCGATGTTCACCTGCGTCACCGTCACCAGGTCGAGGCGCGGGTCTTTCATCTCATGCAGCAGTTGCGAGACTTCCTGCTGCAGGCGGTCGGCAACCCGTTTTTGGCGAAGGAGTGTAGGCATGGTTCATCCGGCGAGCCGCGCTAGCCGCGTAAGGCTGGCGCGGCTCGCCCCGATTCAGTCTAGTTGACGCGCTCGACCACGAAGCACTCGAGGATGTCGCCGGGCTTGAAGGCGTCGAAGTCCTTGACGCCCACGCCGCACTCAAAGCCCTTCTGCACGTCGCGCACGTCTTCTTTCTCGTGCTTCAGCGACGAGATATCGCCGGTGAATTCGGTCTTGGTGTTGCGCACCACGCGCAGCTTGGCGTTGCGTTTCAGCTCGCCTTCGCGCACGATGCAGCCGGCGATATTGCCCAGCTTGCTGATCTTGAAGACCGTGCGCACCTCGGCCCGGCCGATGACCACCGGCTTATATTCCGGTTCCAGCAGGCCCTTGACGGCCTTCTCAATGTCTTCGGTCACGCGGTAGATGATGTCGTACTGGCGGATCGAAACGCCGTTGGTCTCAGCCAGCTTCTGGGCCGCGCCGTCTACGCCGACCGAGAAGGCGATGACAATGGCATTCGAAGCCGTCGCCAGCATCACGTCGTTCTCGGTCACGTTGCCGGTCTCGGAGTAGAGCACATTGACCCGCGGGCCGTCGGTGACCGACAGCTTGTCGAGCGAGGTGACGATCGGGTCCAGCGAGCCCTGCACGTCGGCCTTGACGATCAGCGGCAGTTCCTTGGCCTCGCCGGCCTTGAACTTGGCAAACACCTGGTCGAGGCTCATGGCCTTGGCCGGTTTGGCCTCGGCCGCCTTGTTGTCGAGCTTGCGCTGGCCCACGATCACCCGCGCCTCGCGGTCGCTGCCGACCACGCGGAATAGGTCACCCGGCACCGGCACATCTGACAGCCCGAGCACCTGCACCGGCATGGAGGGCGTGGCCTCCTTGATTGGCTGACTATGGTCGTTGAACATCGCGCGGATCTTGCCCATGGCGGTCCCGGCCACCAGCGTATCGCCGGCCTTGAGCGTGCCGTTCTGCACCAGGATGGTCGCGATCACGCCCTTGGCCTTGTCAAGCTCGGCCTCGATTACCGTGCCAGAGGCCACGCCGTTGGGGTTCGACTTGATCGTGGTGTCGTCCGTGACCAGCAGGATGGCCTCCAGCAGGTCGTCAATGAAGCCGGTCATCGTCTCGACCGCCATCTGCCAACGGCCCGGGACCAGCGCGCGCTTCATCCCGCCCGCGACGAACACCCACACCAGGACAGCGGTGATCGCCATCCACAGAGCGGAGTTGGTGAACGCGATGTTGACCCCGTCAGCGATCTGCCAATCGGACCCCAGCAGGGGTTCGATGGTGAACTGCTTCATCGGATCGACCTTGCCTTCTTCGGCTGCCACGATCGAAAGATCCCTCGAATGTTTCACGTGAAACACGCCCGCTGGGCCGGGTCTAACAGGGGTCTAGCGGCGGTCTAAACCGCTCTGGGAGGGGTCTAGAGGTCGCTATCGCCACCCTGGTCCGGGTCTGCGGGACGCGTTTTCGCGCTCAGAATGATGCTTCTGAAGGCCGATCCCGTTCCGAGGAACAGTCCTGCCAACAGGCCCCAGGGCGCGATGCCCAGCAATGCGTCAACCGCAAAGCCGATCACCAGGCCGCCGATGATCCCGCCCAACAGGTTGGCTAGGACCCGGTCGCCGCTGCGGTAATTCGCATCGACGCCCTTTACCTGTCGCCGGTTGCGTTGCTCTTCGCGCTCGCGTGCGGCCTGCAGCCGCGCTTCGAGCGCGTCGATCCGCGCATCCTCTTGAATGGGTTCTCGGACGGGTTTCTCGTCGCTCATGCCATGATC
>JBBRZY010000325.1:0-5911 GCA_038252885.1 Anaerolineales bacterium
CGCGCCGTAGCGGGCCAGCACGCGCAATAGGACGTCGGCAATGGTCGCGAGGTCGGGCTGATGGGTTTGACCGCCCATGTAACCCAGCACCAACGGGCGCGCGGCGCTGGCGGCGACGGCGGGCATTGGCGGACGCAGTTGCCACAGCCGGTCGTCCAGGCAGTTGGGCCACACGCTGACGCTCGGGTTGAGCGGCCCCAGCGCTTCAGCCAGCGCGGGCGTGGCGGCGATTAGGCCGTCGGCGGCGACGAGCGCGCCCAGCAGGTCGAACAGATCGTCGGTATAGACGTCCTCGCCCCAGTGGTCGAGCGGCACGTCGAGCAGCAGGTCATCTAGCTCGTGCACGACCGGCACGCCCGCCGTTTGGGCGCGGGCCACCACCGCCGCGTAGCGCGCGCCGAAGCGGGGGAAGTCGCGCTGCATGATGATGAGTTGGGCGGCGTCCACGGGGGTCAGGTCAATGGCGTCGCCGCTGTTGCCGCGCAGCACCTCGACGCCGGCCCAACTGGCCGGGCCGCGTACGCGCAGATGCACCAGGGCGCTATCCCAGGCGTCGGCGGTGTAGAGCGCCACAGTGCGCAGGGCGGCGGTCACGGCTGGCCTCGTCCGTCGAGGTGGCGGTAGCGGCGCGCCACTTGCCAGGGCGCGGCTACCGGCGCGAGCTGCTTGAACACTTCGGCTGTGGACACGCGCGCCCCACCCTGCACCAGGCGGCGTTGGCGCAACACCGAGCCGAGCGACCGCCAGCCAGCGAGCCGCCCGCGCAACCCGCTGAGCGGGCGCTGCGCGAACAGGCTGTTGGCGAGCGACAGCAGATCGTACAGCGCGATGAGCGGCGCGTAGAGCAGCAAGTGCGGCAGCGGATAGTTCTTGAGCAGCATGTGGATTTTATTGCGCGCCAGGTAATAGGTCTTGAAAGCCGAGCCTTGCCGCCCGGTGCCCGAGTGGACATGGCGCACGCGCGCGGCCGGCACCAGCAGCGCCCCCCACCCCAGCCAGCGCGCGCGCCAGGCCAGGTCCACATCTTCGAGGTAGGCAAAGAAAGTCTCGTCGAAGCCGCCCAGCGCGGTTAGCAATTCGCGGCGGTAGAGCGCGGCCCCGGCGCTGGGGCCGAACACGGCGCGGAGTGTTTGCCCCTGCGCGTTGGCCGGCTCGCCCCCGGCGATGTCCCAGGCCACGCCGCAGCGGTCGAGGCCGATGCCGGCGGACTGCACTACGTCGGGCCGGTCGGCAAACACCATCAGCGAGGCGAACATGCCGGCTTGCGGGTTGGCCTCGGCGGCGGCCACCAGCGCGGCCAGCCAGCCGGGGTCAGGATAGGCGTCGTTGTTGAGCAGCGCTACATAGGCGCCGCGCGCCACGGCGAGGCCCTGGTTGTTGGCGGCCGCAAAGCCCCGGTTGGCTGCGTTGCAAACGACCTGCACGGCGGGCGTCTGCGGCGCGAAAGACTGCGCTTGCAGCCACTCGCGGCTGCCGTCGGTGGAGGCGTTGTCCACCACAATGAGCTCGACTGGCGCGTAGGTCTGGGCGGCCAGCGCAGGCCAACACTCTTTGAGAAAGCGCAGGCCGTTCCAATTGACGATGACGATGGACACTGTGGGCGGCACGAGGGCGCGGCTCCGGCCGTTAGCGGTTTAAGTATAGCCGAATGTCACGCAGCACCGCTGCCGGCCCACGCGTGCGCAGCGTGTGCCAGGCCTTGCCGACTAGCCCCAGGCTCAGGCGCGGCGCAGCGGCCGGGGCTAGCCGGTCGGGCGCGAGTTTTGGATTGAGGCAGTAAGCCACCAGCGGCGCGACGACCCGCGACCAACCCCGCGCCTGGGCGGCGGCCTGAGCTTTCGAGCGCAGGGCGGCGAGCTCGGCGGCGGGCGTTTTCAGCCAAGTCTCGATGGCGGCGGCGACGGCGGCCACATCCCCCGGCGGCGCGAGGCGCGCGAGGCCCTGGGCGGCAAAGTCGGCGGCCAGCGTGTCGCCCTCGGTCAGCACCATCGGCAGGCCGGCCCACAGGTAGTCGAGCAGCCGGGTACGAAAGGCGAAGCGCGTCTCCACATGGTCGTGGTGCAGGCTAAGCGCCACGTCGGCGTCGAGCAGGTAGTTGGCGCGCTGGGCGTAGGGCACCCAATCGGCGCCGAAGAACACGTGCCGCCCGGTTAAACCCAGTTGGTCGCTCAGGGCGCGGGTTTCGGCCACGCGGCGCATGGGCGGCACGGCCGGGTTGGGATGCTGCACCCCGGCGAAGAACAGGCGCAGCGCCGGCCAGCGGGGGGCCAGGGCCGCCACCGCGCGCACGGCAGTCAGCGGGTCGAACCACTCCCAGATTCCGCCGCCCCAATAGAGCACGCGGTCGGTCAGCGCGATGCCTGGCACGATGCCCTTGAGCGCGGCGCGGGTTTGCCGCGGCGGCGCGTCTGGAATGCCAAAAGGCACCACATCAATCAGCGCCCGCAGCGATGGATCGGCGGCGAAAGTGTAGGGGTTGAGGCGGCCCGCGCCGGAGAGCATCCCCAGCCAAAAGTCGCGCTGCTGCTCGCTGGCGCAGAGGAAGAAGTCGCCGCGTGCCAAAAGCTCGACCTGCACCGCCAGGTCCACGCGATGCTGCGCGGCCTGGTCGGGCAGCGGGCGATCTACGTGAATCTCTAAGTTTTCGAGCACAAAGGGGTCGTACAAATCTACCACGCACGGCTGCGCGGCGCGGGCCAGCGCGGGATAGTGGCGCAACAAGTAGCCGGCTACCAACAACACATCGCACGCCGCCACCAGCGTGTCGAGGCCGCGGCCAGTGGCGCGGTCGTAGGCGGCCAGCCGCACGGTGTTGGAGGATAGTTGCGGAGCGCCGGGGACCGCCAGGGTGATGGTAAGGGGATGCGCGGCCAGCGCGTGCGCGAGTTGCCAGTAGCGAATGGCCGGGCCCGACATGCGCTCGCCCGGGGCTTCGTGGCTGACAATCAGGAGGCGCGTCGTCATCGGTTGTGGTCGGGCGAGCGCTTTCCTGACGGCGGCGCGGCCTCAGGCGCGCTCCACCAGCGGCGACCAGGAGGGCGGCAGGTTGCGGGTGACTTCGATGCCGGCAAACGGGCGCGTCTCGCGGCTGCCCTGCTGGCGAGCCCAGGCGGCCATGCGGCGCACACCGTCTTCCAGCGGCAGGCGGCGCAGCAGATCGCCAAACACGGCCTCGGCCTTAGCGTGCGAGGCGTAGGCGTGCTGCACTTCGTGCCGCGCGTCGAGGTAGTTCACTTGCAGCGGCACGCCCATGGCGTCGGCCACCACGCGCGCCAATTCGTTGACGGTGTAGGGCACGTCGGCGCCGACGTTGAAGACCTGATTGAGGGCCGCCGGGCGCTCGACGGCGCGGGCGATCAGCGGGGCGACGTCGTCGATGTGGCTGAAGGCGCGGGTCTGTAGGCCGTCACCGAAGATGGTGAAAGGCTCGCCGCGCATGGCCTGGTTCATGAAGATGCCGAGCACGTTGCGGTAGCGGTCGCCCAGGTTTTGGCCCTCGCCGTAGACGTTGTGCGGGCGGAAGATGACGTAGGGCAGGCCAAACAACTCGCGCTGGCTGTGCAGGTCGAGCTCGCAGGCGTACTTGGCGATGCCGTAGGGGTCTTCGGGCTGCGGCACGGCGTCTTCGGTCATGGGCAGTTGGTTGCGGCCGTAGACGGCGATGGACGAGGTGAACACAAAGCAGCGCACGCGCCCGCTGTTGAGGGCGGCGTTGGTCAGGTTGACCGTGCCGATGAGGTTGTTGCTGTAGTTGAAGCGCCGAATGAAGTGGCTGAGGCCTTCGGCGGCGTAGGCGGCCAGGTGGTAGACGTAGTCAAAGGCGTGCTGATCGAACAAGCGGTTGACCAAGGCATGGTCGAGCACGCTGCCCGGCACGAACTCGGCCTGCGGGTTGATGTTCTCGACGAAGCCGCCGCTCAGGTCGTCGAGCACGACCACGCGGTGGCCCATGCGCAGGGCTTCGTTCACCACATGTGAGCCGATAAAACCGGCCCCGCCGGTCACTAAACTGGTCAACATCCGCGATGCCTCATGCCAATAGTCCTTCGGCGGGGGATTGTACCAGATCGCGACCCGCGACCGACGCTAAGCGGCGTCGGTTGTGTGCGCCCAGACGCCAGCGGTGCTGACCACGCCGTAGCGCTCGCGCAGGCCGTCGTCGGGGTTGATGACGCGAAAAGAGTAACTGCGGTCGTGGTAGTCATACATCTCGCCGTCGCCGGGCGCGTGGACCGCCGCCGAGATATGGAACAGGCCATCGAGAAATGGCAGGTAGGGGATGGTGTAGGTGACGGTGCCGCTGCCCGTCAGCACGGGCAGGTTGAGGCCGGCGAAGCTGGTGTTGGGGCCGGTGAGGTGCAGGCCGTCTTGCCGGAACATGGCCAGCCCAAACACGGCGTCGGCGGTGGGCTGGTGGGCCTGGTAGTCCACGTGCACCAGCAATGGCTCGCCGGTGGTGTAAACCGTTTGGGGTGCGCCGGCGGCGTCGGTCAGCCGCACGCCGGTGATCTCTACCCGGCGGCTGCCCCAGCGGCGCGCCTCGGTTGCCTCGGCCGCGGCGCTGCTCGCCAACTGCTGCGCGGCCTGGTCGACGCCTTGGTCTACGTACTGGCGGATGACGCGGTCGGCCGGGCCGTCGCCGCGCAGGTGGCCGTGGTCGAACCAGAGGGCGCGCGAGCAGACGGTGCGCAGCGTGTCGAGCGAGTGCGAGACGATGACGATGGTGACGCCTTCGGATTGCAGGCGTGAGATGCGGTCGAGGCACTTGCGCTGGAAGGCCTGGTCACCCACGGCCAGCACTTCGTCCACCAGCAGCAACTCCGGGTCGAGGTGGATGCTGACGGCAAAAGCCAGGCGGGCGAACATGCCGGAGGAGTAGTGCTTGACCGGCACATCAATGAAGTCGGCCAACTCAGAGAAGTCGAGGATTGCGTCGAACTTGCGGCGCATCTCAGTCGCGCCCATGCCGATGAGCGCGCCGTTGAGGAAGACGTTGTCGCGCCCGCTCAGGTCGGGGTGAAAGCCGGTGCCCAGCTCCAGCAGGCTGGCGACGCGCCCGCCCACGCTGAGCTGGCCGGAGGTGGGCACGATGACGCGACTGATGAGCTTGAGGGCGGTGCTCTTGCCCGCGCCGTTCGGCCCGATCAGGCCGATGCTCTCGCCGCGCTCCACGCTAAACGACACGCCCTCCAGCGCCCAGAGGTTGGCGCGCGCTGGACGACCGGGCGGCCGCCGCACCAGGCCGGCGAACACCTCTCGGAACGAGCGCGGGCGTTCGTTGCGCAGCACGTAGCGCTTGCTGACGTTGGTGAAGGTGATGATCGGGGCCATTAGACGGACGGCTCCGGGGCGGCGGCGAACGGCCCGCTGGCGGTCTGCACCCACCAGGTGAGCGTGCCCGCCAGCGCCAAGAGCAGCGCGGCGAACAAGCCGAATAAGACCTGATAGAACTGCGGTTGCCCCAACAGCCCCGGCTTGTTGGCGGCCAGGCGCTCCAGGCCGGCCGACACCGCCCAGCGCACATCGGGCTGGTAATACAGGTTGAAGGTCAGGTCGGCGGCCTGCGGCAGGGGCGCGCCATTGGCCCACAGCGCCTGCCCGCCGGGGTAAGCGTCGCCCTGGTGCGGCAGCAGCGTGATGGCGTTGCCGGGCCGCGCAGTGGGCGCCTCCAGGCAAAAGTAGGCCCGCACCCCAGCCGGCAGCGGCAGCGGCTGAAAGGTAAAGGTCTGAAAGGTGTTGTCGACCACAGCGGCCATGTCGACGCTGACGGTGGCCCAATCGGCGGCCGCAAAGGGGGCGGCCCGCACGCGCAGGACGAGGGGGCCGGTGTTGGTGCGCTGATAGTTGGCGAGCATGACATCCACACGATAGAGGCCGGGCGCGTCGGCGGTAAAGGTTTGACCGACGCAGC